>JAICYE010000490.1 GCA_025934385.1 Acidimicrobiia bacterium
CCAGGATCCACCGGCCGAGGGGGACGATCAGCCCCGTCTCCTCGGCCAGGGGGATGAACTCGGCCGGAGGGACGACACCTCGCGTCGGGTGGTTCCAACGCACGAGGGCCTCCACGCCGGTCATTTTCGACGTGGCGAGTTCCAGCGTCGGCTGGTAGTACACGACGAACTCGCCCTGCTTGACGGCCCGCTGCAGCTCGGCGTGCATCTCGACCCGCTGGCTGACGAACTCGTGCATCGTCTCCTCGAAGAAGGAGTAGTGCGCTTTGCCGTTCCGTTTGGCGGCGTACATGGCCGCATCGGCGTCGCGTAGAATCCCGTCAGCTTCTTGCTGGGTGAGGTTGCCGGCGATTCCGATGCTGGCTGTCACCGAGACCTCTTTGCCATGGAGGACCATCGGGGCGTGCAGCACCCCCAGGAGCCGCTCGGCCAGCGCGTTGGCGTACTCGGGATCGGCGCCTTCGAGCAGGATGGCGAACTCGTCACCGCCGAGGCGGGAGACGGTGTCGGCGGCGCGCACGCACTGGCTGAGGCGTTCGCCGACGGTGATGAGGAGCCGGTCGCCGGCGGCGTGGCCGAGACCGTCGTTGACGGTCTTGAAGTCGTCCACATCCAGGAACAGCACCATGATCGGGCGGGCGTCCCGGGCGCTCCGCAGGAGGGCGTGCGAGAGGCGCTCCTCGAACAGTCGACGGTTGGCCAGGTTGGTCAAGGGATCGTGGAGGAAGGCTTCTTCGTTCAAACGCCAGGCGCTCAGGTAGACCGTGCTGGCGGCGAGCACGAACCCGCCGTGGATCAAGGCCCATTTCCAGGGGTGGGCGTAGGCGTCGGCGTGGTCGTACACGCTCCGCGGGTCGATCGCCCCCATCAGACCGTGGTGCAACACGACAAAACCGAGTGCCAGGAGGAAGGGCAGCCAATCCTGGTAGAGCGTGATGATCCCGATCACGACGAAGAAGTGGAAATGCATCTCGGTCAGTCCGCCGGAGAGGTGGACGAGGATCGCCGAGGTCGTGACGAGACCGAGGGTCGCCATGGCGGCCCGGGCGGCGCGACAGGCGGCCGGCGACCTCGCCAACATTGCCGTCAACGCCACCGGCGTGCTCTCGATGAGCCCGTGCAGCCAGCCGCGACCGCTCAGGCCGGCGAAGACGACGATGGCCGGGATGTGCGCCCAGAGCACGGCCACGATGCGGGCGTGGCGGCGGGCCCACTCGTCTTCCGGGAGCATTCCGCCCCGGGGGCGCGCCGACCAGATCTGGAGGAGGCTTCGTTTCACGAGCCTTCGCACCCTGGGCGCGCTCACCAGGGCAGCCGCCACGATTCCGATGGCCAGCAGGAGTGCCCAGTTCAACCCGGCGATTCCTTTCTTCGCTCGGGTCCCGACGCTCCCGCCAGGCCCGCTATTGCCCTCGGGCGGCTCCTGGTACGGATTGACCCCCGACGCCCGGAGTTGATCGAGAGTTGTTCTCGGGTGGGGGTGGCGTTGAGCGGCGGCTGCGCCCCAGGATCAGCAACCCGACCGCGGGTGGCCAGGCTGGCGTCGTCCGCCAGCCGGGCCACCCGTGGACGTTGGCATCGGCGTCGGTCAGGGATCAACCACCGCCGGGGAGAGGAACGGGGACGGGAACGGGAACAGACGGGTTCTGGATCGGGTTCGGCACCGGCGGGGCGGGCTTGTCGGCGGCGTGAGCAACTCCGGCCAGTGAACCCATCACGGCCAGCGAGCCGATCACGGACCCGAGCACGAGCCGGCGGCATGTCGCTGTCAACGACCTCATCTCTGTCTCCTTCTTCCAGTTTGTATCGCTTTGCGATGCTCTGGCCGATTCATTCCAGGAGACGGGGGCGCATTAACCACGAGAGGCGGTGGGTAGAACCGGTGGCCCGCCCGTCAGTCGGTGAGGACGCCGGCCCGCCGCCAGGCCGACTCCACGCGGTCGAGGCGGTCGGTGGCGCTCCGCCGCCGGCCGGTGGCGACGCCGGCCAGCAGGGCGTTGGCCAGGGCCAGGAGGCCGACGTGGCTGTCGAAGGGGCCGGCCCCGGTCACGGCGGCGGTGAAGCTCACGGCCGCCGCCGTGGCCAGTGGCGACAGCGCGCTGTCGGGCCGCGCCACCAGTTCGGCGCCGGCGGCCACGGCCCGGCCGGCGGCGTCGAGCACCGCCCGGTCGTAGCGGGCCAGGTCGATCGCCACCACCGCGTCGGCCGGGCCGGCGTCGGCCAGCAGGCGGGCGACGCGCACCTCCGAGCCGGCCACGAGCACCACCCCCGGCCGGAGCATCGACAGCTCGGCGGCGAACAGCGCCGCCACACCGGACGAGGCGTCGCCCGACACCACCAGCACCCGTTCGGTCCGCTGCCCGGACAGCCGTCGGACGGCGGCGTCGAAGGCGGCCCGGTCGATGCCCTCCAGGGTGGCG
>JAICYE010000514.1 GCA_025934385.1 Acidimicrobiia bacterium
CCCGGCGGGCCACGAGGGCGTCCAGGACGCCGGCCAGGCCGGCCACCCCGCCCACGGCCGTCCCGACCGCCTGCCGCAGCCGCTCGACCACCGCCCCCTCTCGTTCCTGCTCCACGGCCGCCTCGACCGCCTCGGCGGCCTGGCGGATGTCGTCGTCGCCGGCGTGGACGGGCACCGCCACCCGGCCGGCGATGCGCTCCCGCAGGTAGGGGTGCAGCTCCCGCTCGAGCTCGGCGGTGACGTCGCCCGGGCCACCGAGGACGAGGTGCTCGAACCCCTGGCCCTGGAAGAGAGCCAGCGCGGCCGCCGCGGCGCGCCGCAGGTGGCGGTGGGCGGCCGCCGCCGCCTGCCCCGCCACCTGGTCCTTGCCGAGCTGGCCGTCGACGTCGTCGTGGCGGGGAAGCACGTCGAGGTGGTCCTGCTTCTCCAGCAGTTCGCCCTGGTGGAGCAGTAGGAGACGGGCCCGCTGGCGGTCGGCCAGCAGGACGGCGAAGCGTTCGTGACGGGCCACCACCGCCTCGAGCTCGCGCACGTAGGGGGTGTGGTTCACCACCAGCCGGTCGCGCACGGGCACGGCGAGCTCGACCACCTCCCAGAACCCGTGGGCGTCGCAGGCGAAGAAGGCCAGCCCCCGCACCCTCGACCGGTCGATGCCGCCCCGGACGTGGTCCTCGATCCGCTTCAGGTCGGCGCACACCGACGCCGAGCCGCCCTGCTGCTCCCGTTCCCGCACCGGCCGGGTCAGGCGCTCGAGGGCCAGCTCGCAGTCCCGGGCCCGGATGCGCCGGCGGCCGTCGACGTCGAGGTACAGCGAGGTGACCGGCGCGTCCTCGCCCCTGAAGGCGGCCAGGTCACGGATTCGGCTCTCCCGGATCGGCATCCGGCGATCGTAGGCTGCGCCCACCCCGCCCCTCGGCAACCGGCCGGGGCGGGAAGGCGCCGTGGCGGGCGGCCCACAGCCCGCACAGGGCCAGGCCGTACACGGGCACCAGCACGCCGGCGGCCAGGCTGGTGTAGGGCCGGGCCCCGGCGGTGGCGAACCCCACGGCCACCTCCACGGCCAGCGACGACAGCAGGCTCACCCGGACCTTCGGCGGGGTCGGCGGCCCGGCCAGGAACCACACCTCGGCCAGCTCCATCTGTTTGGTCCGACTGGCCCCGGCCATGACGACGAAGGCCCAGGCGAACACGCCGCACCCGCCGGCGAACAGCGCCGCGGCCACGGCCAGGGCCACCGGTTCGAACGCCGACGGTGCCACCGCCGCGGCCACCGCGGTCACGACGAACACCCCTGTGCCGATCCACGACGCCCGCCGCTCCCCCCGCCCCGGCCCGGGCGGGAGCGGGGCCGCTGCCGCCGGCGCGTCGCCGCTCACACCCGGTCCTGGAGGTGGCCCGCCAGCCGCTCGGCCAGGCGGTCGTAGGAGAACTGCTCCTCGGCCCGCCGCCGGGCGGCGGCGCCCTGGCGGCGGCGCAGGCTGTCGTCGTCGAGGAGCCGGGCCAGGGCGGCGGCCACGGCCACCGGGTCCTCCGGCCGGTCGACCACGAACCCGGTCTCCCCCGACACCACCGCCTCCGACGATCCGCCGCTCGCACCGGCGACGCCCGGCACCCCGCACGCCGCCGCCTCCACGAACACGATGCCGAAGCCCTCCTGCTCCAGCCCGGCCCACCGGTTCCGGCAGGGCATGGCGAAGACGTCGGCACTGGCGACGAGGGCGGGCAGGTCGGCGTCGGCGACGAACCCCAGCAGGCGGACGGGCGCGCCGGTGGCGGCGACCAGGCGTTCCAGCCGGGCCCGGTCCCGCCCGGTCCCGGCCACGGCGACGGTCAGGTCCGGCCGCTCGGGGGCAAGGAGGGCGGCGGCGGCGACGAGCACGTCGAAGCCCTTCCGGGGCACCAGCCGGCTCACCCCGAGGACCAGGCGGCCGTCGACCGGGAGCCCTGCCGCTCGGCGGGCCGCGGCCCGGTCACCGGCGCGGCGCGGCCGGAAACGGTCGACGTCGACGCCCGGCGGCACGACGACGGTCGGCAGCCTCGCGCCCCCCACCCGGGCCGCCTCCCCCGCCGGGTAACCCCGGGCGGCCACCCCCGATCCCCCCCCCCGCAGGCCGGCACGCCGCACAGGCCGGGCGCCCGCCAGGCGGGCCGGAACGGTGACCTCGGC
>JAICYE010000483.1 GCA_025934385.1 Acidimicrobiia bacterium
GAGGTCGCGGGTGACCTCGCCGACGAGCCGGGTGGCGGGGATCGAGTCGACCTCGCCCCGGGCCCGGAGCTCGGCCACGGCCGGCACCGGGTCGGGATCGGCGAAGAGCCGGCTGTCGCCGTAGTCGGTCGGCCGCCCGGTGGCGTCGGTCACCCACCACGACGCCTCGAGGGCGATGCCGGCCGGGTCGGTGAAGTAGATCGACCGCATGATGCCGTGGTCGACGACGTCGGTCACGTCGCAGCCGGCTTCCTTCAGCCGGGACCGCAGGGCGTGGAGAGCGTCCTCGTCGGGGAGGGCCAGCGACAGGTGGTCGAACTGCGACGCCTGCGGCGTGGGGACGCCGGCCGGCTTGGCGAAGAAGTCGAGCTCGATGCCCCGGTACTCGAAGAAGGCGACCGTCGAGCCCGGCCCGAACTCGAAGAAGTAGTGCCGGAAGGTGTCGGTGGCCAGCGTCGCCACCAGCCGGGCCCCGAGCGCCCCGCACCAGAAGCGGACGGTGGCGTCCATGTCGGGGGTGATCAGCGCCAAGTGGTGTACGCCCCGCCAGCGAGGGGACAATTCTCCTGGGCCCATGGCTCCTCCGATTCGTCGTCGTCGACGGAGAGCCTAAGCGCCGAACGGGCCCGGGGGGACGGGGGGTGTCCCCCCGGCAAGGGCGGCGTGAGCCGCCAAGGAGCGTGGAACATGCGGCGAGTGGTCGTCACCGGGGCGAACCGCGGCCTCGGGCTCGAGTTCACCCGGCAGCTGCTGGCCGCCGGCGACGACGTCGTGGCCACCGCCCGCCAGCCGAAGAAGGCCGAGGAGCTCAACAAGCTGGTGGCGACGTCGGACGGGCGGGGCACCGTCGTCCGCCTCGACGTGGGGGAGCCGGACGAGGTGGCCGGCGCCGCTCTCCAGATCGGCGAGCGGTTCGACGCCGTCGACCTTCTCGTCAACAACGCCGGGGTCTGGTCGGCCCCCGGCCAGCCCGAGCGGGCCAGCGCCGGCGCCCTGGCCGACCTGCGGCCGGAGCCCGTCCTCGAGGTGCTGCGGATCAACGCCGTCGGGCCGATCCTCGTGACCCAGGCGCTGGCGCCGTTGCTGGCGGCGGCCGGGCGGGCCAAGGTCGTGAACCTGTCGTCGGGCCTCGGCTCGCTGGCCGGCGTCGGCTCCCGGGGCAACCTCGCCTACGGCATGAGCAAAGCGGCGCTCAACATGCTCACCCGCCACCTGGCCGCCGAGCTGCGCCGCCAGGGGACGATGGTCGTGGCGCTCAGTCCCGGCTGGGTGGCGACCGACATGGGCGGCCCCGCGGCTCCGCTGGGGCCGCCCGAGTCGGTGCAGGGGATCTTGAACGTCATCGACGCGCTGACGCCGGCGCAGTCCGGATGCTTCCTCGACCACACCGGCGCCATGGTGCCGTGGTAGGCGGCAGCGACTAGCAGGCCAACGGCGCGTCCGTCGTCCACTCCACCCGGAAGCCGGCGTCGGCCAGCTTCTTGGCCTGGTCGGGTCCGTCGTAGCCCGGCGCCGCAAAGGAGTCGGCGGTGACGGCCACGGTGGCGAAGAGGCGGCCTTCCCGCCGGACGACGGTGGCCCCGGAGAGCAGCAGGGGGCCGAGGTCGTCGGGGAGGAGCTGGCCGATGGTGGCGGCCACGTTGAGGTAGCGCCGGACACCGGCCCGCTCGTGGGCGATGTCGTCGTCATCGCTGTCGGCGTCGAGCACGACCTCGGAGGTTTGGTCCTTCGCCATGTCGACGGCCCTGCGGACGGGCGCCGCGGCCGGTTCGTCGGCATTGGCGTCGTCGGCGTTGGCCCATTCCGACCACGTCGGCCGCCACGACACCCGGGCGGGGGGCCTGGCCGGCGCGGCCGGGGGCTCGGGCAGGGCGACGCCGGGCAGGACGACGACGGCGCCCTCGGCGCGGGCGGCCAGCGTGTCGAGGGCGTCGGCCCGCTGGGCGGAGGCGGCGGCCTGGGCCGCGGCCAGGGCGTCGCGCTCGGCCTGGGCGGCGTCGCGCTCGGCCCGGGCCTCGTCCCACTCGGCGATGATCTCGTCCCGGTCGGCCTGGGCGGCGTCGCGCTCGGCCCGGATCTCCTGCAGTTCGGCCCGGATCGCCTCGTGCTCGGCCCGGATCTCGTCCCGCTCGGCGACCAGCGCCTCGCGGCCGACCCGGGCGGCGTCGCGCTCGGTGCGGATCTCGTCGCGCTCGGCGCGGGCGGCGTCTCGCTCGGCCCGGAGGGCCTCGACGTCGGCGGCCAGCAGGCCGATGCGGGCCTCGAGGGTGGCGATGCAGGCCTCGGCCTCGTCGACGGCGACCATCGTCTGGTCGCGGCTCTTCAGCGCCTCGTCGCGGGCGGCGGCCATCGCCTCGGCGGCGGTGAGGGCCTGGTCGAGCGCGGCCTGGGCGGCGGTGAGCCGGGCGCCGGCCTCGGCGGCGGCGGTGGCGGCCTCGTTGGCGGCGGCGCGGGCGGCGTTGGC
>JAICYE010000031.1 GCA_025934385.1 Acidimicrobiia bacterium
GCCGCCGACCGTCGCACCGCTTCGGATACGGGTTCCACCACCTCGGGGTCCCGCAGGATCAACCCGTCGACGAAGCGCATGACGTAGAACGGCGCGCCGGTGACGGTCTCGTCGGTGCACAGCCCGACCACCGGCGGGACGGGGACCGGCGAGCCGACCAGCGCGGCGATGATGCGGTGCTCCCGGCCCATGTCGTGGGCTGACGGCAGGAGCGGGCCGAGCGGCGGCCGGCGCAGCACGAAGCGCCGGCCGGCGGCGTCGGTGACCGTGTAGGTGAGGTTCGACCGGCCGCCGGCGATCAGCGAGAAGCGGAGCGGCGGCACGACCTCGGCGGCATGGGCCTGGAGCCAAGCCGTCACGCCGACTGCATTGATCCCTTCGGGAACGGGGTTGATCCCTTCCGGGGCGGGAACGTCGGTCATGGACCGACAGTAACGGCCCGGCGCCGCCGTCCTTCTACGGGATCGGGTCCTCCGGCTCGCCCTCTTCGCGGCGGCGCAGCTCCTCCTCCCGGCGGCGCAGATCCCGTTCCCAACTGGCCAGCCGGTCCTCGTGCGAATCGAGTGGCGCCGGCGACGACGGCGGCAGCAGCGGTCGCATCGGGCCGGCGGGGAAGTCGGGCCGATCCTCCGGTCCGACGACCCGCCTCGGCGGCGTCCGCCGCGTCGTGTCCCCCGGCCGCCAGCCGGCGTAGAGCGGCCGGCCGAGCAGCAGCCAGGCCAGCGAGCCGATGTCGGGCAGGAAGAAGACGATCAGCAGCCAGAAGCCCTTGGGCAGGTTCCGGGTCAGCGCTTCGTCCGTGGCGATGACGTCGAAGATGCAGTAGATCCACAAACCGAGCAGCAGGACCGGAATCAGGCCCTCTTCGAACAGGAACACGCGTGATCCCCCGAGCTGCGGCCTCCCCCGGGCCGTCCGGTCAAGGATCGCTCTAGGTTCGCCGCTCCGGCAAGCGGAGCGCCGGGGCGCGCCGACCACAGTGGCCGTCAGCGTCCCTACCCCTACACTCGGACTCCGATATGACGGTGCTCGACGAGATCCTGGCCACGAAACGGGCCGAGGTGGCCGGCCTGGCGGGCCGCGCCGCGGTGCTCGAGGCCGAGGCGGCCGCCGCCGGGCCGTCGGAGCGGGATTTCGCCGCCGCTCTCCGCCGGGCCGACGGGCGGCTGGCGGTGGTCGCCGAGATCAAGCGCCGCTCCCCGTCCAAGGGGCCGCTGGCCCCCGGTCTCGACGCCGCCGCCACCGCCGCCCACTACGCCGCGGGCGGGGCCGCCGCCCTGTCGGTGCTGACCGACGGGCCCTACTTCGACGGTTCGCTGGCCGACCTGCGGGCCGCCCGGGCGGCCTGCGCCCTGCCCGTCCTCCGCAAGGACTTCACCGTCGACCCGGTGCAGCTCTACGAGGCCCGGGCGGCGGGCGCCGACGCCATCCTGCTGATCGTGGCCGCCCTGCCCGACGACGCCCTGCTGGCCGCGCTGTGTGCGCTGGCCGGCGACCTCGGCCTGGCCGCCCTGGTCGAGGCCGACGACGAGGCGGGCGTCGAGCGGGCCCTCCGGGCCGGGGCGGGGATCGTCGGCGTCACCAACCGCAACCTGGCCGACTTCGGGGAGGACCTGTCGACCGGCGCCCGCCTGGCCGGGCTGATCCCGCCCGACGTGGTGGCCGTGGCCGAGAGCGCCATCCGCTCGGTCGACGACGCCCGGGCCATGGCCGATGCCGGGTTCTCGGCCGTGCTCGTCGGCGAGCACCTCGTGCGCTCGCCGGACCCGGAAGCGGCGGTGGCGGCCCTGGCCGCCGTGGAGTACCGAATCGAGGCAAGGGAGGAACGATGCGCTACCTCATGACCCCCGACAAGACCCCGAGCGCCTGGTTCAACGTGGCCCCCCACCTGCCCGAACCGCTGTCGCCGCCGATGCACCCCGGCACGGGGCAGCCGGTCGGCCCCGACGACCTCGCCCCGCTGTTCCCCATGGCGCTGATCGGCCAGGAGATGTCGGCCGACCCCTGGATCGACATCCCCGGCGAGGTCCTCGACATCCTCAAGCTGTGGCGGCCGACGCCGCTCTGCCGGGCCACCCGGCTGGAAGAGGCCCTCGGCACCCCGGCCCGCATCTACTTCAAGGACGAGTCGGTCTCCCCGGCCGGGTCCCACAAACCCAACACCGCCGTGGCCCAGGCGTACTACAACAAGGCGGAGGGGATCGGCCGCATCTCGACCGAGACGGGCGCCGGCCAGTGGGGGAGCGCCCTGGCCTTCGCCTGCCAGCAGTTCGGGCTGGAGTGCTTCGTCTACATGGTGGCGGCGTCGTACCACCAGAAGCCCTACCGCCGGGTGATGATGGAGACGTGGGGCGGCCAGGTCGTGCCGAGCCCGTCCGACCGAACGCAAGCGGGAAAGGCCGTACTCGCCCGGGACCCGGACACCTCCGGTTCGCTCGGCATCGCCATCAGCGAGGCGGTGGAGGACGCCGCCACCCACCCCGATACCCACTACTCGCTCGGATCCGTGCTCAACCACGTCCTGCTCCACCAGACGGTCATCGGCCTCGAGGCCCGCCAGCAAATGGAACAGGCCGGAGAAGGCCTGCCCGACGTGGTCATCGGCTCCTGCGGCGGCGGCTCCAACCTGGCCGGGCTGGCGCTGCCGTTCGTGCCCGACTGCGCCGGGGCGGTCGGGGCCAAGGGCGGCTCCGGCGGGCCCCGCCTCGTCGCCGTCGAACCGTCGGCCTGCCCGACGCTGACCGAGGGCCGCTTCGAGTACGACTTCGGCGACGAGGCCGGCATGACGCCGAAGATCCTGATGTACACGCTCGGCCACGAGTTCATCCCGCCGCCGATCCACGCCGGCGGGCTGCGCTACCACGGCGACGCCCCGATCATCTGCAACCTGGGGAAGAACGGGTGGATGGAGGCCGTGGCCTCCCCGCAGGGCAAGGTGTTCGAGGCCGCCGTGCAGTTCGCCCGCACCCAGGGGTCGATCCCCGCTCCCGAGACGTCGCACGCCGTCCGGGCGGCGATCGACGAGGCGCTGGCGGCCAAGGAGGCGGGGGAGGAGCGGGTCATCCTGTTCAACTACTCCGGCCACGGCCTGCTCGACCTGGCCGCCTACGACGCCTACCTCCACGGCCAGCTGGTCGACGTCTAGCCAGCCAGTCCAGGAGGAGGAGCTCCTTGTTCGTCAAGGTCTGCGGCGTCACCAACGAGGACGACGCGCTGCTGGCGGTGGCCATGGGCGCCGATGCCGTCGGCTTCGTCTTCGCGCCCAGCCCCCGGCAGGTCCACCCCGAGGTGGTGCGCGACATCGTCAAGCGGCTGCCCCCGGAGATCCTCACGGTCGGGGTGTTCCGCAACGAGACCCCGGAACGGGTGATCGACGTCCTCGGGCGGACGGGCCTCAAGGGCGCCCAGCTCCACGGCGGCGAGACGGCCGAGGACCTGCGGCTGGTGCGGCTGCGGGTGCCGTTCGTGATCCAGGCGCTGCCGGCCGGCGACGCCCGGCTGGCGCAGGCCGGGACGGGGCCGGAGTCCGCCGACGTGGTGCTGATCGACTCCCAGGCGCCGGGGTCGGGCGAGGTCTTCGACTGGTCGCTGGCCGAGGGCGCCCCCGACGGCGTGCGGCTGCTGCTGGCCGGCGGGCTCGACCCCGACAACGTCGAGCAGGCGATCCGCAAGGTGCGGCCCTGGGGAGTCGACGCCGCCTCGGGGCTGGAGGCGTCGCCGGGCAGGAAGGACGCCACCAAGGTGCGGCTGTTCATCGCCCGGGCCAAGGAGGCCGGCAAGGCGCTGGAGGAAGGGTGGACGCCGTCGCCCGACGGGCCCTACGACTGGGCGGAGGACGGGACGTGACGGCGACGGTGCCTTCTCGAGGAGACCCCGTGGTGCTCGGCCCGCCCGGTCCCGAACCCGGGGACCGGGGGCGTTTCGGCGAGTTCGGCGGCCGGTTCGTCCCCGAGACGCTGATCCCCGCCCTGATGGACCTGGAAGGCGCCTTCCGCCGGGCGTGGTCGTCGGACGCCTTCCGGTCCGAGTTCGCCTCGCTGCTCACGAGCTACGCCGGCCGGCCAACGCCGGTGACCGAGTGCCACCGCCTGTCGGAGCGGCTGGGCGTGCGGGTCCTGCTCAAGCGGGAGGACCTGACCCACACCGGCTCCCACAAGATCAACAACGTCCTGGGCCAGGCGCTGCTGACCCGCGACATGGGGAAGTCGGCGGTCATCGCCGAGACCGGCGCCGGCCAGCACGGCGTCGCCACCGCCACCGCGGCGGCGTTGTTCGGCCTGCGCTGCAAGGTGTTCATGGGGGCGGTCGACGTCGAGAGGCAGGCCCTCAACGTCTTCCGCATGCGGTTGCTCGGCGCCGAGGTGGTGCCGGTCTCGGGCGGGAGCGCCACCCTGAAGGACGCCATCAACGAAGCCCTGCGGGACTGGGTGGCGACGGTGGAGGACACGCACTATTGCATCGGGTCGGTGGTCGGCCCGCACCCCTATCCCTGGATGGTGCGGGAGTTCCAGCGGGTGGTCGGCGACGAGGCCCGGGCCCAGTGCCGGGCGCTGCTCGGCGGGGCCGACCCCGAATGGGTGGTGGCCTGCGTCGGCGGTGGCAGCAACGCCATGGGTACGTTCGCCGGGTTCCTCGACACGCCGGCCCGGCTCGTGGGGGTGGAGGCCGGCGGCGACGGGCTGGAGTCGGGTCGCCACGGCGCCTCGATCGCCCGGGGCGTCCCCGGCGTCCTGCACGGCGCCCGCTCCTACTACCTCCAGGACGAGCACGGCCAGATCCTCGAGGCCCACTCGATCTCGGCCGGCCTCGATTACCCCGGGACGGGCCCGGAGCACGCCGCCCTGGCCGCGGTGGGGCGGGCGACGTATGTGCACTGCACCGACGCCCAGGCCCTGGAGGGGTTCAAGCTCCTGTCGGCGACGGAAGGGATCGTCCCGGCCCTGGAGCCGGCCCACGCCCTCGGCTGGCTGGCGGAGGCGGCGGGTTCGGAGGTCCCGGCCGGCGCGACGGTGCTGGTGACGCTGTCCGGCCGGGGCGACAAGGACGCCCACCAGGTGGCCGACCTCCTCGGCGAGCCACTCGAATGAAACGGAATTCCTTTTCGCGCCCGTGGCGAGAACGGATTCCGATCGAAAAGGAATTCCGTTGAACCTCGAGACCCATCTCCGGGCCCGGCGGGAGGAGGGCCGGAAGCTGCTCGTGCCCTACGTGACCGGCGGGCTGGGCACGGCCTGGCTCGACGTCGTGCGGGCCGTGGCCGACGCCGGTGCCGACGCCATCGAGATCGGGATCCCGTTCTCCGACCCGGTGATGGACGGGCGGATCATCCAGGAGGCGTCCCGCCGGGCGATCGAGATCGGGGCCACGCCGGCCGGGATCATCGCCGACCTGGCCAAGGTCGACGTCGGCGTCCCCACCGTGGTGATGACCTACTACAACCCCGTCCAGCACTACGGCCACGAGCGCTTCGCCGCCTCGCTGGCCGGCAGCGGCATCGACGGCGCCATCGTTCCCGACCTGCCGCTCGACGAGCTGGTCGGGGGGGCCGCCGACGGCTCAGTGGCGGCGGGCTCCTGGGCCGAAGCGGCCGACACCTGCGGGGTGGAGACGGTGCTGCTGGCCGCCCTCACGACCCCCGACGACCGGCTGGCGGCGATCTGTGCCCGGAGCCGGGGGTTCGTCTACGGCGTTTCGCTGCTCGGGGTGACGGGGGAGCGGGCCAAGCTGTCGGAGGGGGCGCTGGAGATGGGCCGCCGGCTCAAGGCCGCCACCGAGCGGCCCGTCCTCCTCGGCGTCGGCCTGTCGACGCCGGAGCAGGCCGTCGAGGCGAGCTCAGGGGCCGACGGCGTGATCGTGGGCAGCGCCCTCGTCCGCCGGCTGCTCGAAGGCGGCGGACCCGAACAGGCCGGTGCCCTCGTCGACTCCTTCCGCCAGGCCCTCGACGGCTCGTAGCTAGCCCGGCTCGTCGCTGGCCGGAGGCTCGGGCGCCGGCGTCCCCTTGGCCTTTGACGGCGCGGTCCTGGGGCCCCGCTTGATGGTGTTGCGGCTCTCGGCCACGTAGCTGCGGTAGACGGCCAAAAGGGCCTCCCGCTGGCCGTCGGTTAGGTAGGGGTCGGCGGAGATCGCCGCCTCGGTGGCACCGTGGATGCGGCCCTCGTCGTCGTTGTCGCCGACGAGGCCGACCTGGGCCAGCAGCGTCTCGGTGGAGATGTCGAGGGCTCTGGCGATGGCCTGTATGACGCGGATCGACGGCTCGTGCAGGCCCCGCTCGATCTGGCTGAGATAGGGGTTCGACACCCGGGCCAGCTCGGCCAGCTCCCGCAGCGACAGCTTGGCCAGCTGCCGCTGGGTCCGGACGAAGCTGCCGAACGCTTCGAGCTGCGTTCTCCAGGGATCCTCGGCCACGGTGCCTTTCTAGCGCGTGTAGTCGTAGAAGCCGCGGCCGACCTTGCGGCCGAGCAGCCCGGCCTCGACCATCCGGGACAGGAGCGGCGGCGGGGCGTAGAGCGGCTCCTTGAACTCCTCGTAGAGCGACTGCGACACGGCGATGGTCGTGTCGAGGCCGATCAGGTCGGTCAGGGCCAGCGGGCCCATCGGATGGCGGAGGCCCTCGACGACGCCGGAGTCGATGTCCTCGGCGGTGGCGAAGCCCGACTCGAGCATGCGGATGGCCGAGAGGAGGTATGGGATCAGGAGTGCGTTGACGATGAACCCGGCCCGGTCCTTGGAGCGGATGACCCGCTTGTCGAGGACGCCGGCGGCGAACGACTCGGCCGCCGCCGCCGACTCCGGCGACGTCAGCAGCGACGGGATCAGCTCGACGAGGTGCATGACGGGGACGGGGTTGAAGAAGTGCAGGCCCAGCACCGACGCCGGCCGGTTGGTGGCCATGGCCAGCTTCATGACCGGGATCGACGACGTGTTCGTGGCCAGGATGGCGTCGTCGGACTCGACGGCCTTGTCGATCCCCCGGAAGACCTCGAGCTTCTCGGCCTCGTTCTCGATCACCGCCTCGACGACGAGCTGGCGGTCGGCGAACTCGCCGAAGTCGGTCGTGTAGCGGAGGCGGCCGACGGCGGCGTCGCGGTCGGCCCCGGGGAGCTTGCCCGAGCGGACGGCCCGGTCGAGCGAGGTCTCGATCCGCTTCCGGCCGGCATCGAGGGCGCCCTTGTTGACCTCCCGGACGATGACGTCGAGACCGGCCCGGGCGCAGACCTCGGCGATCCCGGAACCCATGAGGCCGCAGCCCACCACGCCGACGCGCTCGATCTGGCTCATCCGGATCTCCTTACTGCTCGGTCAACGAATTCGAAAGCGGACGCGCCGCTGCCCGGCGAGAATCATCTCGCCGGGCAGGGCCCAAGAACCGGACGGAGGGGGGCCGTCGGTTCCCGTGATTGACGGTGCGTGGATCAGACCGCCGGGCTGGTCTTCGAGGCCGGGCTGCCGGGCTTGGCGGAAACACCGTTCTTGACGGCCTTGTCGGCCGCACCGTAGACGGGCTTGGCGGCGTCGAGGATGGCGGCGGCGAACTCCCGCTGCGAAGCGAGGAGCTTGTCGACGAAGGCGAAGACGTTCTCGATGACCTCCGACGTGGCCGGGAGCTGGTCGGCGAAGGGCAGCGGGGGGAGGTCGGGGATCAGGTTCTTGCTGGCGTCGGCCCAGGTACGGACGGCCTTGACGACGGCCTCCTGGCCCTGCTTGACGGTCTCGAGCACCTGGTCCTCGAGCGAGGTGAACATGTCGGTGGCGGTCGCCATGGGGGTTCTCCTTGCAACTCGTACGACGTTCTCGTCTGTATGTTGCAAAGGATACTACCCAGATGCTTGGTATGTCAAGCACCTCGGGCCCACATTCGATCTACCCGAGGACGTACTTCCCGGGGGCGTCGCCGACCGGCGGGCGGGCGGTGCCCCCCACCGGCGGCGGCGTGCGCCGGGCGCCCGCCCGCTCGCCGATCCAGCCCGTCCAGTCCTCCCACCAGGAGCCCTTGTGCTCCGTGGCGCCAGCCAGCCAGGCCTTGGGATCCCGGGGGTTGGAGGAGTTGGTCCAGTGCACCGCCTTGGGGCTCGGTGGGTTCACGATCCCGGCGATGTGGCCCGACGACGACAGCGTGAACCGGACCCGGCCGGGCAGCAGCTGGGTCGTCTTGTAGGCCGACGTCCAGGGGGCGATGTGGTCCTCCTTGGCCGACAGCACGTAGGTGTCGACCTTGACCTGGCCGAGGTCGAGGCGGGTGTCGGCCAGGGTCATGACGCCCCGGGCCAGCTGGTTCTCGATGTAGCAGGACCGGAGGTAGAAGGAGTGCATGGCCGCCGGCATGCGGGTGCCGTCCTCGTTCCAGGCCAGGATGTCGAAGGCCGGCGGGTCCTCGCCCATGAGCCAGCTGCTGGCCACGTAGCTCCAGATGAGATCGTTCGCCCGCATGAAGTCGAACGTGCGGGACATCTCGTTGGAGTCGAGGAACCCCCGCTTGGCCATCTTGGCCTCGATGCGGGTCACCGACTCGGGGTCGGAGAACGTGCCGAGAGCGCCGGGCTCGGAGAAGTCGACCAGGGTGTTGAGGAAGGTCGCCGAGTTGAGCCGGGTGTCGCCCTTGGCGGCCATGTAGGCCAACAGCATGGCGGTGAGGCTGCCCCCGAGGCAGAGCCCCACCATGTTGACCTTCTCGGAGCCGGTGACGTCGTTGATGACGTCGAGCGCCGTGCGAGGGCCGTCGAGGAGGTAGTCGTCGAGCCGGACGTGGCCCATGGTGGCGTCGGGGTTGCGGTAGCTGATCTGGAACACGGTGTGGCCGTGCTGCACCGCCCACTCGGCGAAGCTGCGCCCCGGGGCCAGGTCCATGATGTAGTACTTGTTGATCCAGGGCGGGCTGAACAGCAGCGGGACCTCATAGGTGGTCTCGGTCTGGGGGGCGTACTGGATCAGCTCCATGAGGTCGTTGCGGAACACGACCTTGCCCGGTGTGGCGGCGATGTTCTTGCCCACGGTGAACGCCGACCGGTCGACCTTGCGGGGCAGCCCGCCATTGGTCGTGAGGTCGGTCATGAAGTTGCGGAATCCCCGCAGCAGGCTGACGCCGCCGGTCTCGAAGGCCCGCTTGAGGGCGGCGGGATTGGTGGCCAGGAAGTTGGTCGGGGCGAGGGCGTCGACCATGCCCCGGAGGGCGAACGACGCCTTGCCGTTCCAGGGCTCCTCCAGCTCGGCCAGGGCCACGAGGTCGTCCACGAGGCGGCCCACGAGGCGGTAGGCCTGTCCGGTGGCGAAGAAGGCGGCGTTCTCCTCCCAGGCCCGGTCGGCGAAGCGCTTGTCCTTGGCGGCCGGCGGGAGCGGGCCGGGGGTCTTCAGCCCGACGGCCCGGCCGGCGGCGGCCAGCCCGGTCAGGCCGAGGCCGGTGCCGCACCGGGCCACGGCGGCGATGGTCGGCAATGGCCGGCGGGCCACCTCGGTGCCGAAGCGGGCCAGCGCCTTGCTGAACGAGACCGGGTCGAGGGCGGCCAGACCGGTCTCGGGGGCGAGGATCTCGGCCGCCCGGGCGCCGGCGTGGTGCGACGCCGACCCCCGCCTCTCGGTCGTCTCGTCGGCCGGCGCGTCGATCACGCCCGCGGTGCTCCGGCCTGTCGCTCGACCACTGTCCCTGGCGGCTCCCGCCGCCGTTGTCGGGGGGACACCCCCCAACCCCCGGCCGTTGCCCGTACCTTGGCTCTGCGGCGTTGCCATGCGTTCGCTCACTCCTCGGTCGTCAGGCTCAGGAACTCACGTTGCCAGTCGGCGTAGTTCAGATCGCCGGGCAGGGCCGCCACCTCGGCGGTCTTCTTGGCCGTCTCGTCGCCCCGGCGGCGGGCGATGTCGGCGATGTCGTCCGGGGAGCGATCGTTGCCCACGACCACGGCCCGCACGTCGCCGCCCTCGCACTCGGCCAGCACCGCCCGGGCCAGCACCCGCAGGAGGTCGATCCGGGCGTGGCGGTCGTCGGGCGTCGACGCCCCGGGCAGGTTCCCGGCCACGAGGACGACGCAGCCGTCCTTGGCCAGGACGGGCACCACGGTGGCCGCCGCCTCGAACCGGGCCAGCAGGCCTTCGGCCAGGAACTGCCGGACGCGCCCGATGAGGCTCGGGGCGTCGACCTTCGTCTCCTTCGGCAGCTGCACGTAGCAGGCCAGGCTGCCGGGCTCGATGCCAACGCAGACCCCGGCCAGATCGCCCGGCTCCGGCGCCCGCACCACCGAGAAGCCGGCCCGCTCCAGCGCCGCCGAGACCTCGTCGACCCGACCCGCCGAGCCCGTCACCAAGACTGTGTCACCCATCCCGCCGTCTCCTTCCAGGGACCGTGGTCGGCGCGGCCGGCGGGCCGCTACTCGTAGTACCGGAACAGGATCTCGGCCACACAGGCCGGCTTCGACTGGCCGTCGATCTCGAAGGTGGCGGCGAGCGTGACCTGCACCCCGCCGGCCACGGGCTCGACGGCGGCGATCTCAGCGCCCATCCGCACCCGGGAGCCCGCCGGCACCGGCGCCGGGAACCGCACCTTGTTGAGGCCGTAGTTCACGACGAGCTTGGCGCCGTCGACCTTGAGGAGCTGGAAGACGAAGACCGGCACCAGCGACAGCGTGAGGTAGCCGTGGCCGATGGTCGTGCCGAACGGGCCGCTCTTGGCCCGCTCGATGTCGACGTGGATCCACTGATGGTCGCCCGTGGCGTCAGCGAAGCGGTTGATCTGCTCCTGGTCGATCGTGTGCCAGTCGCTGTGGCCCAGGTGCTTCCCGATCATCCCGGGCAGGTCGGCGAGGCTGATCGTGGCGGCGTCGCTGGTGCTCATGCAGGCCCCTGTCGCTCGGTCGGCGGGCACCGGCGGCACGCCGGCGCGACCAATCGAGCATAGGCGGGGCGACCCGGGCCGCCCTCATCGCCGGAAGGGCAGCACCACCCCCTCCGGGGCGGGTTCGGAGACCGGCGGGCCGAACCCCTCGGCGGCCAGGGCCGGGCCCGCCA
>JAICYE010000002.1 GCA_025934385.1 Acidimicrobiia bacterium
GAGATGCTGCGGGCGGAGAGCGAGCGCCGCCGCCGGCTGAGCAGCGCCAACCGGCGCTACCGCGACCAGGACATGACCGCCCGGGGCCAGCACCTCGACGCGAAGGAGCAGGCGCTGCGGCAAGGCAAACGGGAACTCGACGCCCAGCGGCGGCGTCTCCAGGAGGACCAGGCGCTCAACGCGGCCGAGTTCGCCCGCCTGGAGGCCCTCGAGCGCGCCCGGAACGGCCCACGGGACGATGTGGCCGCACCCGCCGCCGCCGAGCCGCAGACGCCCGTGTACCGGCCTCTCCCGGTCGATCCGCCGAAGCCGCCGGGGATGTGCCTGCGGGAGAAGTGCGACGAGCAGGCCGCCGACGGCAGCCGGCTGTGCGCCAGCCACCAGTGGAGCTGAGCGCTACCGCTGCCCGGTGGCCACCGCCCGCACGCTGGAGGGATACCAGCGGCTCCCGCCCTGCCCGGTCGGCACGCTCTCGTCGTTCAGCTGGCGGGCGATGGCCGACAGGCCGGCGCCCTCCAGGCGCATGGCGACGATCCGGGCCTTCACGGCCGGGTCGAGCGTCGACCGCCGGCCGGTGTGGACCCCCTGGGCCCGCTTGGCCGTGAGGGCGTCCTTGGTCCGCTGGCCGATCAGGCGGCGCTCGTACTGAGCGAAGGTGGCCATCACGTTGGCCATCATCTCGCCGCCCGGTGTGGTCGTGTCGACGGCCAGGTCGAGGATGACCAGCGCCCACCCTTCCCGGCGGGCCCGCTCCATGAGGGCGGCGAAGTCGAGGAGGGAGCGGGACAGGCGGTCGAGCTTCGACACGACGAGGATCCCGGCCTGCCCGGCGGCGAGTTCCTCGAGGGCCTGGGCGATCCCGGGCCGGCGGAGGTCCTTGGCCGAGTAGCCCTCGTCGGAGATCCACTCGACGTCGTCCCAGCCGCGCCGGGCGGCCTCGGCCTCGATGGCGCTGCGCTGGGCGTCGAGGCCGGCGCCGGAGTTCGACTGCTCCTCGGTGCTGACGCGCCGGTAGGCGATCACGGCCGACGACGGGGCCGTCGAGCGGCGGGGGCGGCGGGCGCTGGCCATCAGCGGGACACCAGACCGTCGCGCTCGGCCATGCCGCCTTCGGTGGCCGCGTAGTGGGCGGAGAAGGCGTCGACCTTCGCCGCCCGGATGATGGAGCGCAGGGCCTCCATCGAGGCACCGGAGAGCCCCGCCCCGTCGGTCAGGAAGTCGATCTCGGCGTCCGAGAGCGAAGCGGCGGCGTCGGCCACCTCGCCGGGCGTGGGGATGATGGCGGCGGTTCCGCAGCGGGGGCAGTAGTCGGCCTCGTAGGAGGGGTGAGTCGAGCAGCGGTTCGTCGTGGTCATGGCTCTATCTTACAGCAAGTGACCGGTTGCTGTAAACCGTTATCCCATAACGGTCCTCACCCGCGAGAGCTATGCCCGAGACGCTCCTTCCGCGCTCATGGTGTACTCCGCGCCGGATCGCCCGTCCGTCCGGTTCGTTCCAGGCCGACGGCGCGATTCGGACCCCGTCGCGGCAGAGGTGGCCACAGCCCGATCTCTGCCCGCGGGCGGCCCGGCGGCTGCTGAAGGTCGGTTCCCCTCGACGCCCGGCCGCGGGCCCGCTCGCCGCACCGGCCCGGTGCGCGACCAGCGTCGGATCTAGCGGCTCGAGGTCCGCGCCCGGCGCCCGCCGACCGCCTCCAGCGCTACCGCCGCACCCTCGAGCCGGCGCAACAGCGCCACACCGTGGGTCCCGCCCGCCTCGAGCTCGCCCCGCTCCACCGCCTCGAGGACCCGCCGTATCAGGGTCCCCGCCTCGGCCTCCACGCTCTGTGCTCGCTTCACCGGCGTCGCCCTCCGATCAACGCTCGAGCCCGAACTCAGCCTGCGCCGCTGCGCTCCAGCCGCCGAACTCCAGCATGCACCCGGCCAAGCGAGATTGACCGGGCATGTGCCCGAAGGGGGTGGCCGCTCCTTGTGGCATACCCCAACCCCCGGAGTGTCAGATAACCCACCGCAATGTCAGGGAGCGGTTCGCGGTTGGTGACCGCCGGTCGAATTCCGTTGTGGCGTAAGGGGATTCTACTGTGCGGGGCCGGGGAGGATCGGGCGGCGGCGGTGTGGAATGGGTGGGTCGTGGATGACCGTTCGTTCGCCCTGCTGCTGTCGGTGGACCGGGCGCGCCTCGGTCTGTCCCGGGCGGACCTGGCCGGCGGGGCGGGGGTGACCGAGGCGATGGTGGCGGCCTTCGAGGAGGGGGCGGCGCTGCCGGCGCCGGTGGTGCTGGCTGCGCTGGCGGCGGTTCTCGGCTGGTCCGAGGGGGAGACGGCCCCGCTGGCCGCGCAGCTCGACCGGAGGGTGCGGGCGGTGCGGCGCAAAGGTGGGCCACGCTCTGCGCAGAACGGCCATGCAGCGGGCTGACCGCTGGACATTCTGCGCTACTGTTGGCCCGGTTTGTGGTCTTCTCGCCGGACCGGGGGGTGCCGTGGGCCGCAGCACCGGGGAGCGGAGGGCGGCCGGTGCCGATCACCGGTAGCTGGGCGGATCAGCTGGCGGCGGTGCAGCAGCGCCAGACCTACGACGCCCGGCTGTCCTCGGCGGCGCGGAACCCGAACACGAACGCCACGGTGGCGGCCGGCGTGGTCGCCCAGGGCCAGGCCTACCCGTGGATGACGCCGCAGACGGCCTACGCCCTGGCCGCCAACGGCAACCAGCCCGGCGACGCCCTGTCGCAGGCGGTGGCGACGGCGGCGCTGAACAAGAAGGGCGGCGGGTTCTGGCATGCGTTCGGCCACGTCGTCACGGCGCCGGTGCGGGCGGTGGCGTCGTCGGCGACGAGGGCCGCCACCGACGTCGCCGGAGCGCTGAAGCCGCTGTCGCGGGATGTGTTCACGGCGGCGGAGACGCCGCTGCAGGTCGCCTACGGGGCGTTGCGGGACGTGGCCGCCGTCGGTGGGGACGTCGTCGGGGGGATCGCCGCCGGGGCGGCCACCGGAGCGGCGGGGGCCGGCATCGCCGGCGGGACATTGGGCACGATCGTGCCGGGGCTGGGGAACCTGGTCGGCGCCATCGGCGGCGCGGCGGGCGGGGCGGTGGTCGGCGGGATCGCCGGCGGTGTGGCGGGGGCGGCGGCCCAGGCCAAGGGCGTCGAGGTGAAAGGGAAGGTCGTCAATCCGCTGGAGCAGTCGACCGGCGGCCTGGCCCTCGAGCAACTCGTCGCCGGGAAGAAGGTCGACCTCGGGTCGGGGTTCCTGCCCGGCGGGGCCATCCGGGCCGCCCAGGTGAAGAACGCCCAGGACGCCGCCAGCATCGACGGTCACGCCCTGACGCCGGGGCGGATGCTGGCGTCGGGCCTGTTCCGTCCCGGCACCACGCCCTACAACCTCATGTCGGGTGTGGCTGACGCCATCGACACCTTCAAGCTCGACCCGACGATCTACGCCCTGAAGGATGTGGGGGCGGCCCGGGAGGCGGCCGGCGTCATTCCGGGGGCGGCCGAGGTGAAGACGGCCGGGCCGCTGTCGAGGGCGCTGTCGGCGAGGGCGGGCCTCCTCGACGCGTCGGATCCGGCGGTGAACCTCGACAAGGCCCGCCGGTTCCTCACTTCCGACGGGGCGGCGCAGCGGTTCGTCGACAAGGTGGCGGCCACCGACTCCGCCAGCGAGATCCGGGCGGCGTCGAAAGGGAAGATCCCGGCCCAGGTCGCCAACCAGCTCGCCGCCGCCACCGACCGCCAGGACATCGTCGACGTGCTCCTCAACGGGGTGACCGGCGGCGACCTGAAGGAGAAGGCGGCGGTGCGGGCCGGCCGGTCCCTGACGTCGACGCTGCAGACGTTCCGTCCCGCCGCCCGGCTGGCCGGGGCCATGGACCGCCTCGGCTCCGTCCTCCCCGAGCACTCCGTGGATCTCCTCGACGTCGACAAGCCCGGCGGGGCGTTCAAGCTCGACAGCGCCGTCGACCAGGCCGAGAACTGGATGAAGCAGGTGCGCATCCCGGCCGGGCAGCGGGGGCCGATCCTCGACCGGCTCATGCGCACCACCACCGCCGCCGAGGCGAAGGACGTGCTGACCGGCATGGTCGACGACACGTTCCGTCAGCGGCTCCTCGACCTCGGCAACGACCCCGCCGACGTGAACCGGCTCCTCGGCACCGCCCGGGGCGACACCGGCCTCGTCATGAGCCAGGCCCACACCGAGGTCGCCAACGACGTGGCCCAGAAGGCGGTGCGGGTCGGCGACCAGCTCCTCCCCCTCGACCCGCCCGACCAGGTGGCCGAGCAGGCGGCGGCCCACTTCCAGTTCCCGCAGCCGAAGGCGATGCGGGAGCTGTCGCGCATGTCGACGGGCAACCCGGCGCTGCGGGCGCTCTACACCTCGAGGCCGTGGCAGGAGTCGGTCAACGCCGCCGAGTGGGGAATGCAGAAATGGAAGGTGGGGGCGGTCGCCCGGCTGGCGTTCATCCCCCGCACCCTCGGGATGGAGACCGCCAAGGCCGCCGCCCACGGTCTGGAGACCAGCCTGTCCGATCCCGGCTCGCTGGTCCGCATGGCCTTCGACGCCTCGCAGCGGCCGCAGTACTGGGAGGGCCTCACCGAAGGGACGCCGCTGTCGCAGGCGGAGACGTGGCTGAAGGTGGCCGCCTCCCGGGCGTCGCACCTGACGCCGGACGATCTGGCGCCGTTCCAGCAGGTGCTGCGCCCCGGCGACGAAGGCTTCGCCAAGGCGTGGTCGGCCCGTGTGGCCGAACTCCACGCCGACCCGCTCGCCCGCTCCGTCGCCCAGCAGGGATATGCGGCCACCGCCGACTCGTTCTGGGGTGGCGACCTGGCCGCCGAACGGCAGCGGATCGCCGTCGAGGCGAAGAAACCGGAGCTGCTCAACTCCCGCCGGGCCGCCGACTCCTGGATCAACGACACGGTCGGCTCCCACCTCCAGGCCCTCACCGCCGACAACCCGGATCTGATGCGGGCCGTGGGCACCGGGAAGGTGCTGGGGATCGACCTGCTGGCGTCGCATCCCGACGGGTTCGTCAACCCCGAGGTGGAGAAGGCGTTCGCCGGCCTGGTCCGTGACCCGGCCATCGAGGTCCCCGGGGCGGTGCCGGGGGCGAAGCCGGTGACGGCCATCGACCCCGACTACGGCCACAAGGTCAGCCGCATGACCCAGTGGCTGTACGGCACGGTCGGGAAGGGCACCGACTTCCTCACCCGCATGCCGGCCTACAACGAGCTGTTCTGGCGCAACGTCGCCGACCACGCCGCCATGCTCGACACCGACGGCACCGAAGCGCTCCGGGCCCGCCTCGCCTCCGATTCGCCGCTGGTCAGGATCCCCGACGCCGAGAGGGCCCGCCTCGAAGCCGCCGTCGCCAAGCCCACGGCCGGCGCCGGCCGGATCGGCATCGACCACCTCGACGACCTCGCCCACCACCGGGCCATGGACGGGATACGGGACATGACCATCCAGCTGTCCCGCAAGACGGGCTGGCAGGACTCGGCCCGGCTGATCTCCCCCTTCGCCAAGCACTGGCAGCAGGAGATCAGCCAGTGGGTGCGGATCGCCACCGACCATCCCGACGCCTTCCGCAAAGCCGACATGATCGTGCAGGGGGCGCAGGGCTCCGGGTTCTTCCGCAAGGACGACACCGGCCAGTGGGTGTTCACCTACCCCGGCTCGAACCTGGTGTCGAAGGTGCTGACCGGCACGCCGTTCCCGGTCACCGGCAAAGCCGCCGGCCTGGCGTCGATCACCACCGACATGCTCCCGAGCTTCGGGCCCCTGGTGTCGATCCCGGCGGCGAAGATCCTCCCCAACAAGCCGGAGTACGACGACGTCCGCAACTTCATCGCCCCCTACGGCGACCCCACCGCCCAGGGTGTGGTCAACGCCGTGTTGCCGTCGTGGGCGAAGACGGTGCGCGACGCTTTGGCAGACCCGAAGCAGGACAGCGAAACGGGCAATGTCACCATGCAGGTGGCCCGCTACCTGGTGTCGACCGGGAAGTACTCGACCGACACCCCCGAGGCGCAGGCCGAGCTCCTCAAGGAGGCCGGCAGCCGGGCCAAGAAACTGCTGACCCTGCAGGCCATCGGCAAGTTCGTGCTGCCGTCATCCCCGAAGCTGCAACCCATGGCGGAAGACAAAGACGGTCGCACCGTGGTGGCCAAGCTGCTGTCCAACGATCTCAACAAGATGCGCGACGCCAACTACGACACGGCGACGGAGAACTTCCTGGACAAGTACGGCGACGGGGCGATGCTGTTCCTGCAGTCGGCGACACGGCCGGTGATCCCGGGGGCGGCGAGCACGAAGGAGCAGGAGGACTTCGTCCGCTCCAACCCCGACGTGGCCGAGAACTACCCGGACATCGCCGCCTTCTTCGCCCCCCAGGGCGGGCAGACCCCCGACTACAACGCCGTCACCCGCCAGCTCCACGCCGGGCAGCGCCAGCAGCTGACCCCGGCCCAGCAGGTGGCCCTGGCCAACGACCAGGTCGGCAACATGATCTTCTACACCGCGAAAGCGAAGCTCGGTCCCCGTCCGTCCACCGCCCAGCAGGCGTGGCTGGCCAACGTGAAGACGGCGCTGATGGCCGCCTACCCCGGGTTCAACGCGATCGTCTCCGGGTTGGCCGCCCGTCCGGTCGACGACCCGAACAACGTGTCCGACGTGCTGGTGCCGGAGATGCGCCGGGCCGTCGCCGACCCGAAGCTGGCCGACAGCGACACCGGAAAGGCCCTGTCGACGTACCTGGCGGCGCGGGACAAGGTCGACGCCACCGCCCAGGCGCGGGGCCTCAAGGCGGGGTCGTTCAGCCAGGCGGCCTCGGCGTCGGATCTGCGGGCCTGGCTGCGGGCGCTCGCCACCGTCCTCGGCCAGGACAACGCCGGTTTTCAACTCCTGTTCGACAGAGTGCTCGACCGTGAGCTCCGCACCGACACCGAGCCGACCCCGGCTCCGGCGAGCGCCTAGGAGGAACGATGGCCACACCCCCCCAGCCGGCGCCCCAGGACAACGCCCTGGCGAGCGCCAACGCCATGCTGGCCGCCGGCCCGCCGCCGGCCGGGCCCGGGGCGGGGACCACCGACTTCATCGGCCTGCCGGCCAACACCGCCGACCCGGGCGCGGTCGTCGCCGCCGACCAGGCCGCCCAGGCCGTCTGGGCCCAGGGCCATCACGCCGCCGCCTACGCCAACGGTGCGGAGATGCTGCCGGTGCTGCAGTCCTGGCCGGTGACCGACATCGACGCCCTCCAGGACCGCCTGGTCAACAGCGGCCTGCTGGCCAACACCGACTACCGGCGGGGGGTGTGGGACGACGCCTCCCAGAAAGCGTTCGCCCAGGTGCTGGGCCTGGCCAACAACATGGGCAACCCGTGGCAGGACGCCCTGTCCGCCTACGAGAACGGCGCCCCGATGCAGTGGGACCCGAAGAGCGGCACCTACGTGAAGGGGACGCCGGGCACGGCCCGCACGAACGCCCCGGTGATCACCCGCTTCACCTCCCCCGACGATCTGGCCACGACGGCGCAGGAGGTGGCCACCCAGAAACTCGGCCGCACCTTCACGCCGGCCGAGCTGCAGCGCTTCGTCGCCTCGTACCACAACCTCGAGCAGGGCGAGTCGGCCGGGGCCGGCGCCGCGGCGGCCGGAGGCGGCTACACCGCCGCACCCAGTCCGCAGGCGGCCGCCGAGACGTTCGCCCAGCAGGCCGATCCCACGGCGTACACCGGGGAGAAGTTCCTGGCCATGGCCAACCACATCAACGACCTCATCGCCGGTCCCCAGCTGGCCACCACGAAACCGATGGCGGTCTGACGCCGGTGGGACCCGACGAGCGCGACGGCCCGGCCGGCACCGACCTGTTCGGCCGCCCGTTCGGCACGTGGGCGGAGATCCAGGCCGAGGCCGCCGTCGACGTGGCCTGGTGGCTGACCCGGGCCGGGGAGATCCACCGGCTCCTCGCCGGAGGCGGTGTGGTCGACGCCGAGCGGCCCGGGCTGGAGAAGGAGCAGGCGTCGCTGCTGGCCATCATCGGGGCGGCGACGATCGGGCGGCCGTTCTGCTCCTACCTCGAGCTTGACGCCATGGCCGCCGGCGACCGGGCCGAGGCGATCATGGACCGGCTCGACCGGGCCGGGGTGCCCGACGACGAGCGGGCCGCTCTCAAGGCCGAGCTGCTCGATTGCCGGAGCGCGATGCAGCGGTGGTTCCCCGGGGCCTGACCGGGCCCGGCGTCTACGGACCCAGCTGTTGGGTCAGAAGTCCGGCCCGCCGGCCGATGAGCTGTCGAAACGCCGGTATGGCGCCGCGCGCCGCGCCGCCGCAAAGGAGACGTCAGTGAAGCTCGTAGTGCCCGCGCTCGCCCTCGCCGCGCTCGCCCTTGCCGGCTGCGGCGGCGCATCGAAAACCCCGACCGCCGGCGGTTCGCCGCCCTCGACGGCGCCGGCCGAGGTGAAGGTCCAGCTCGCCGACGGCAACGCCGACGTGCAGGCTCTGACCGGCCGTGTGGCCACGCTGGAGCAGACGGTCGCCGCCCAGCAGGCCACGATCACCTCGCTGCAAAGCACCGTGCAGGCGCTCCAGAAGGACAACCAGACGCTCGACTCCTGGGTGCCGATCCTGCAGAAGATCCAGACCCAGGTGCTCGGCGCTCCGCCCTACGGCGGCGGCGGTGACCTCGAGCAGGTCAAGGCGTGCCTGGGAGCGATCCGGGCCTATGTGTACTCCGCGACCAACGACTTCAACTTCGGGCCAGCCGGCGTGAGCCCCGGCCCGAACATGTGCAACTACTTCGGGTAGGGACAGCGGGTACGCAAAAGGCGCCGACGACCACGCCCAGGGCCCGGTAGGCGGGCCTGTCGGGTTATCGCTCCCGCCGAGACCGGTTGAGAACCCTGCGCTGTCCTTCGGTCAGAGAGAACCGGCTGGCGGCCCGTGCCGCGGCGGCCTTCCGCCGCGAGTCGCGCTCCTCGGCGCTCTCCGAGATCTCGACGACCTTTCCGGCGGCCGTCTTCTTGAGGACGTGTTCTGCCACATCATCAGTGTACCGATGCCCTACGACGACGGACCGAGACTTGTGAGGAGCGTGCCCACCACTTCGGCGAGCTGGTTGATCACGGCCCGGCCGGGGCCAGTCTCGAAGTAGGCGTCTTCGTTGCGGGCGATGGCCGTCAGCACGCCGATCGGGTTCTCCGACGGGTCCCAGATGGGCGTCCCCGCCACCGACCGGTATTCCTTGAACCGCGCCTGCTGCTCGGGCGTCAATCCATGCGAATCGTCGGAGACGGCGTCGCCGAGCACGACGATCAGCGACTTCCGCTGATAGGCGAGACCTGTTGCGCCGTTGCCGACGGCGAAGAGCCGGTGATCGAGGGGGTCCGCCACGCCCTCGGGAAAGACGGGCATGAGCAGCTCGGTCGATTCGTCGAAAAGGTAGACGGTCCACTGGAACCCGGGCGGTGTCCCCTCAGTGCCCGGCCGCAGGAGGTTGCCGAGGGCGTAGTCGAGGGCGCTGGCGCGAAGACGCTCCCGGTTGAGTCGCTGAGATTCCAGAATCGACTCGAGCTGCCGTTCGTGTCGCTGCGTGGAGATCGCAGCCAGGACGGCCAGCACGAGCCACACCGCGGCGATGCCGATTCGGCCTGCGAGAGGCATTCCACCCATCTCGGGGAAGATCGAGAAGGCGGTTGGGGCAGCCGCGAGGACCAGGGCGAAGACGACGGTGCGAGGTCGGATGACGATCCGACGGGCTTGAGGCATGGAATTCGAATGATCGCGCCCGGACGAGACGGTGAGCACCCGAGGTGAAAGGGGGAACTTGTGTTCGCTATGGTGTCCGGTCGTGGACCCTGACCAGATCGCCACGCCGGAACGGACCGAGCAGCTGCGCCGGTCGATGGCCATGCTTGGCCCCGGCCAGCCGTCCGGGCTCACCCGCGACGACGCCATGCTGATCCTCGAGGCCCTCGAGCGGCTCCAGCGCTGGGCCCTCGGCCGGAACTGCCACACCGAGGCGCCGGTGGAGGGCCCGTCGTAGACTTCGCCGGGCTGGGCGACGAGAGGACGCCACCGTGACCCTGCGACGCTTCCGGCTCCTGCTCCTGATCGTCCTGGTGATCCCCGCCTGCAGCAGCTCGAGTAAGGGGACGGGCGGCAGCACGACCACGTCGTTCAATCCCAGAGCGACGGTCACCCTGGGCAGCTCCAGTACGACCGCCCCGGCAGTGACGACCAGCACGTCGACGACCCGGGGAACCGCCGCCACCACCACGGCGACCACGGCCAGGGCGGCGACGACGAGCACAGCCACGACCCCGACCACCGCCGCCACGGCGGCCGTCCACCCGGGGGCGTTCTGCTCCCCGGAGGGGGCCCATGGCCAGACGAGCAGCGGAACGCCCATGACCTGTTCGACCAGCCCGACCGATTCCCGGGACCGGTGGCGCGCCGGATGACCGGCCGACCGTCAGACCCAGTCATAGCGAGAGGCCCATGAGCCTACGCAGCCCCCGCGTGTGGGCGGTGGCCGTGATCCTCGCCCTCATGGGCCTGGCCGTCTACGTCACCGTTACGGCCGATCGGGGACCCTCGGCCCATCCCGTGGCCGTCCAGGACGTCACCACGGCTTCCACGACAGGTCCGGGAGTGGCGGCCACCAGGACCGCCGACCGGCCCGACCCGGCCATGACCCCGGGCGTCGCCGACCCGGCCGTCACTCAGGCCGACATCCACCAGACGATCTGCGTGTCCGGCTACACCTCCCGGGTCCGCAGCGTGTCCCAGTCGACCAAGGACCGGGTCTACGCCGAGTACGGCATCACCAGCCACCCCACCGGGGCCTACGAGGTCGACCACCTGATCTCGCTCGAGCTCGGCGGCTCCAACGACATCCACAATCTGTGGCCCGAGCCGTCGACCGAGGCGGACAACTCCCACGACAAGGACGTCATGGAGAACCGCCTCCACGCCGAGGTCTGCGCCGGGCAGTTGACCCTCGCCCAAGGGCAGGACGAGATCGTCCACTGGTGGATGTACGAATAGGGCGCATCGCTCAAGCGGCGGCTTCGCAGCGCCGATGACACAGCATGAGCGCGCCGTACGTAAGCACCCCGTCTCGTCTTCGGCTCATGATTCCGGACGCCCTCGTCGAGACGTTCAAGGGTCTCGGGATGCTTGCGCTGGGCGGTGGCTTCCTCGTCGACTCCATCACCAGCGCCGCGAACAACCCCGGGTACTGGAAGTGGCTCGGACCGCTGCTCGGAGTCCTGTTTCTGGTCGGCGGTGTGAGCACACTCACGTTTCGAACGCGGATCCGTCGGCTTATGGCCACTCAGTCGGCTCGGGCCGGATTGGTGCGACTCCAATCCCAGGCCGTGAAGACGACGTACATCAACCTGGTCCCCCAGAGCAGCATCTCGTTCCGCGAGTACGCCCTCATCGTGAGCGATGAGGGAAAGGCGGTGCGCTACCCGATCGGGCGGGTGCAGGCCAAAGACGGGGCCTTCTGGTACCGCCGTCCGGTTCGGGTTTGGTCGTCCGGCGCGATGTGTGTGGTGGCGGACGCGGACGGCGTCATCCTGTGGCCGACAGGCACGGCCAAGAAGGTTCCGACTCCGGAAGGCTGGGAAAAGGGCTTCATCTAGGGCCGGGCTTAACGGCCCGTCATGCGAGCGGCTCGAAGACCAACGACCGCAGCGTGGCGTGGCGCAGCTGGCTCCCGGCCAGGTAGCGCACCTCGGCCACGACGCCCGGCTCGAAGAACACCGCCCCCGGCGGGGCCCAGCCGCCGAACGGACTGTCGACGGTCGGCCGGGCCCGGCCCATGAGCTGCTCGAACGGCTCCTGGGTGAACCCCCACTCCACCCGCCCGACGTAGCGAACCCGCCCGTCGGCGGCGCCGAGCCCGAGCACCAGGGCGAACCGTTCCTCCGGTGTCGGCGCCACGCCGAGGACGTCGTACCAAGCCCGGTCGAAGTGCTTCGTCTTGACCCACGCCGCGGTGCGCACCCCGGGCCGGTACGGGGCGTCGAGCCGTTTGGCCACCACACCCTCGATGCCCTCGGCGCGGGTGGCCTCGAGCAGGGTGGCGCCCTCCCCCGGGTAGGACGGTGTGGTGCACCAGGCGGGGCCGTCGAGGGCGAGCCCGGCCAGCATCGCCCGCCTCGCCTCCCAGCGCCGGGACATCACGTCCTCGCCGGCCAGCACCAGCACGTCGAAGGCGACGAACACCAGGCGGCCGGGGTCTGACTGGCCGAAGCCGCGGCGGCGCATCCCGTCGAAGTCGACCCGGCCGTCGCCGGCGAGGACCACAAGCTCCCCGTCGAGGATCGTGCCCGCCGCCAGGACCCCGGCTAGCGGCCCCAGCTCCGGGAGGCGGCCGGCGAGATCCGTGCCCCGGCGGGAGACGACCCGGAGGCGCCGGCCGTCGCGGTGGATCGAACGACCAGCGCCCCTCGTCGCCGGGGAGAGGCCCGGAGGTGGCGAGCATCGGGTCGACGAGCATGGCCGTCCGAAGGTACCGGCAGGCCGGGACGGCGCGACCTCAACCTCGGGTTGAGCCGCCCGGGGAAATAGGGCACTAACCCGGCCTCATGTGTGAATCACGCTTGATTAACGCCCTATTGCCTGCCACCCTCGCTTCATGCCGAAAGCCGCCGCCGTGTACTGCAGGATCTCCGACGACCGCGACGGCTCCGCCGCCGGCGTCACGCGCCAGCAGGCCGACTGCCTGGCCCTCGCCGAGCGCCGGGCATGGCCGGTGGCCGAGGTATTCGTCGACAACGACGCTTCCGCCTACAACGGCAAGCCCCGCCCGGCCTACCGCCGGATGCTCGAGGGCCTCAAGCGAGGCGAGCTCGACGCCGTCGTGGTGTGGCACCTCGACCGCCTCCACCGACGCCCGGCCGAGTTGGAGGAGTTCTTCGAGGTGTGCGACGCCGCCGGCGTGAAGCACATGGCCTCGGTCACCGGCGACGTCGACCTGTCCACCCACGACGGACGGTTCATGGCCCGGATCCTCGGGGCCGTGGCCCGCAAGGAGTCCGACGACAAGAGTCGCCGGACGCGCTGGAAGCACCAGGAGCTGGCCGAGGCCGGCGCTGCGGTCGGAGGCGGGCGGCCGTTCGGGTTCAACCGCGACGGGGTCACGTTGACAGTCAGGAAGGACGAGGCCCTCCTGATCCGCTACGCCGTCGAGCGGATCCTCGCCGGGGACTCCATACGGTCAATCGCAGCCGACTGGAACGCCGTCGGGATGAAGACGACGAAGGGCAACGCCTGGACCCAGTCCGGGTTACGGCGGGTCCTCATGGCTCACCGCATCGCCGGCAACCGGTCGATGGGGTTCGACGGCCCGGTGGTGGCCCGGGGCTGCTTCCCGGCCATTGTCGACGAGGCGGCCCACGCCCGCATGCGCGCCGTGCTGGCCGACCCGCAGCGGACCACCGGCGGGTTCGGGCCCCGACAGAACCTGCTCACCGGCTTCCTCGAGTGCTCGAAGTGCGGGGCCCGGTTGATCTCCCGGCGGGGCCGGAACCGGACGCGGACCTACTACTGCGCCAGCGGCCCCCAGAAGTTCGGCTGTGGCGGCACCCGCGTGGTTGCCGACCCGGTCGAGGAGCTCATCGTCAGGGCCGTGTTCGCCCGCCTCGACTCGCCGGCGGCGGCCGCCGCACTGCGGGAGACGCCGGAGCGCGACGACACCCTCGACGACCAGATCGCGCAGGACACGGCCGCCCTTGAGCAGCTGGCCCGCGACCACTACGTCGACCGCAACATCGGCCGGGCGGAGTTCATGGCCGCCCGGGCTCCGCTGGAGGCCCGTTTGGAGGCCGCTACACGCCGCCGCCAGCGGGAACGGGGGATGAACGCCCTAGCCGGGTTCGAGAGCGGCTCCGGGGCGCTCGGGACCCGCTGGGACGAGCTCAGCCTCGACCGGAAGCGCGCCATCATCGGCGCGCTGATCGACCGGATCGTCGTCGGCCCCGGCCGCCCGGGCTGGTCGTTCGATGAGGGGCGTCTCGCCCCACCGTTCGGACCGGTCTGGAAGGTGTGAAAGGCCGAGAAGTATCCACCTATCAGCCTGTATGACAATAGGAATATGACAGCCTGTCATCAGCCCTGATTTCCCGTTGGAACCTGGCCGGTGATTTGGTAGGCTGCCACCACGATGCTGTACGTCCTGGTGTGTGCCGGTAACGAGTTCGCCCTGGGAACGGCCGAGGGAGAGGTGCTCTACCGGTCGCCCGGATGGGACGTTCATTTCGACGAGAAGGCCTGCGCCATCGTCACCGTCACGACCGAGATGTGGGACACCCTGCGGCCGTGCTGCTTCTTCGCCCGGGCGCGTGACCGGCACTGCAGCGCGCTCGCCGCCGTCGTCGCTCTCGTGCCGGCAAGCCGGAAGCCTGAGCCCGCACCCGTTCCGCCGGACCACGAACGGGACCTCGGGGACCGGGAGGCGCAGCCCCAGCTGGTGAGAGCGATGGCCGACGCCGCCCTCGCGCCGCCCGTCGCGCCCGTCCCCGGTTCCACCCGGGAGGCTGTCGCCGCGTAGTGCCCGCGCCTCCCCGGTTCTCGAGCGGAGGCGAGCGTTGACTCCACATCCCCAGCCGGCCCGCGGCGTCATCGCCATGCGACGGCTCAGCATCCGGGCCGTCGCCAAGCAGATCGGCCACAACGAACACTGGGTCGGGCGAGTCCTGAACGGATACGGTCGCCCGTCCCCGGAATTCCGCCGGGCACTCTCGGAGCTTCTGGGCGTCCCCGAGTCGGAGCTGTTCCACGACGAGTTCGAGCCGCGGCCCCATTTCCCGGGGAACCGTGCGCTCGAGGCGGCGTCGTGAGGCGCGCCCCCCGGCCGCGGGCCGGGTTCGACTTCGAGGCCTGGCTCGAGGCCACCTGCGCCTCGTCCGGCGTCCCGCCCCGTGTCGACGACGCCGCCGCCCTGGCCCGTGTGGCGGTGCTGCTGCGCAAGACGAACGCCGACCCGTCGCCCTGACGCGAGCGAGGCCGGGTCACCACACCCGGCCCCGCCGACAGATCTCTCCAGTCCACCTACGTCAGACCATCCACCCCCGCCAGAAGGAGGACGGCGCGCCATGAGGGTATCCCGAGACCGTGACACCGTCCCGTTCGAGACCAGGCTGCAGCGCAGCCGTCAGTTCCTGGCCGACCTGCGGGCCGCCGGATTCGGCGTGCACGTTCCGACCCACGAGGCGGATCAGTTCCGGGCGGCGGCCTGGGACGCCGTCCCGGGCGTCAGAGGCCTCGCCGACGCCAACGGCTGGGATGTGATCGACCGCACCCACGAACCGAGGGACACCGCCGAGGAGCACGAGATCGTCGCCCGGATCCTCACCGCCGTGGCCGGATGCCGGCCGTGTCCCCACCTCCGCCGAGGGTCCATCGAGCCGGGTTACGCCCTGCTCGCCCTCGGCCAGGTGCGATGCCGCCGTTGCCTTCTCACGGTGCAGAACCCGCCGCCGGAGGACGCCCGCAGGTGTGACTGGTGCCGTCGCTACGGCGTGTCTCAGTTCCGGGCGACGGGTCATCAGCACGGCCCGTTGTTCGTCTTCGGCGACGCCTGCCCCGACTGCGCCGCTGTCCTCTGCCGCGTCGCGGCATGACCGGCTACCGGGACGTCGGTCTGCCCCAGGGCTACACCCTGGCCGAGGTCGAGCGCCTGGCCAAAGTGGCGGCCGGCACCACGCTGACCAACCCGGGGGACACGATGGCCGGCCGGGTCGACGACGCCTGGTCCGCCATGGTCGAGCGGCTCTACGCCGACGAGACGCCCATCGAGCCCGGCCAGCTGGTCTGGGTCGGCCGCAAGGCGCTCTACCGGGCCGATCGGGCCACATGGCACCACCACGGGGTCTTCAAGGCCAGCGACCACGGCACGCAGCACGGCTACGGCTCCATGCCGGCGTTCCGGCAGTACTGGTGGCAGACGACGGTCACCGTCGAGGGCAAGGTCGTCGACCGGCTGGCTTTCACCCAGATCTGGCCCCGCCTGTCGCCGTCGATGCAGGAGGCGGTCGTCGCCGTCGCCATCTGGGGCGACCAGCAGCAGGCCGCCCGGGCCACCGGCAAGCCCCACCTGAGGTCGAGCCTCCACCACGCCCGGAAACGGTTCCTCGAGCTGTGGCATGAGCACGAGGCGCCGTCGCGCCACTGGGGCTACGACCACCCCGGCCCGTCCCGGAGGCGGCCGGCGTGAGGGAGGAGCTGCTGCGGGAGATGCTCGGCATCGCCGTCCCCATCTGGATCGAACGCCTCCGCGGCTCGTCGTTCGAGGAGCGGGCCCTGCGGGGCCGGTCCTGTGGTCGCCACATCGCCGCCCACGGCGACCACATTCTGTTCCGCACCGAGGGCCAGACCGCCCTGGCGTTCAACAAGCTGGCCCACGGGATCGCCTGCTGCGCCTACCAGCCCGGCGGGATCCGCATCTTCGGCCTCCACTTCGAGGCCGAGCCGTGACCCACTGCCCGGGCTGTGGCGAACGGTCGTCGGCGGGGACGTACCCGCCCCGGCTCGACGACGAGCTCCTCGACGCCCCCTGGTGGTGCAGCGCCTGCCTCGTCGGCCGCATCCGCAGGGCCCACCAGAGGCCCCGCCGATGAACGTCAGCGAGTTCCTGCTCCGCCACTGGGGAAGCCGGGTCGGAATCGTCAGCCTGGAGTTCGGCCACGGGCCCCACTTCGACGAGCGGGGGAAGTACCAGCACGAGAAGTGGGAGCCGTACCGGGTGGCCTGGCCGACCGGACGCGATCGGGTTCTCCAGCTCATTGCCGGGCACGCCGACCGCTCCGACGTCTACTTCGCCCCGCTCCTGCGCCGCGACACCAGCCGGCGCAAGGACGCCGGCAACGCCCTCCCCGGCCGGTATGCCTGGGTCGACGTCGACGGCGAGTGGGCGCCGCAGCGGGAGGCGACGTGGCAGCGCGTCCGTGTCTGCGCGCCGGGGTCGATCCTGGTCGGCTCCGGCCGCGGCGCCCACGTCTACGTCGACCTGGGCGGCTACGTGGACATCGGCGAGCTCGAGGCGTGGAACCGGCGGCTGCGCGATGCCTTCAGTGGCGACGCCAAGTGGGCGGAGAACACGGTCCTGCGCCCGCCCGGCACGCTCAATCACAAGACGCGGGTGGACCCCGCCGTCGACGGGTCGGGGACGGCGACGCCGGTGGAGATCCTGGTCGAGCCGGGCGAGGGGGACACCGACCTGCGGGCCCTCGACGCCCTCCTCCCGCCCGACCCACAGCCGGGAGGCCGGCACGGGCCCCGGGGTCCGCGGCCCCACTGCGACCCGATCGAACCGGGTCCGATACCCGAAGACGTCTCGGACGACGTGCGGCGCCTGCTCGAGGAGGAACCGGGCGAGGACAATTCCGGGAAGCTCTATCACCTGGTGATGACGGCAGCCGAGGACGGTCACACCGACGAGGAGATTGCCGGCCTGGCGCTGGCCCACCAGCCCGGCCTGACGAAGTGGGGCGGCGACCGGGAGAAGGTCGTCGGCGACGTCGCCGCCATCCTGGCCAAGGAGCGGCGGAAGCACGACCACGCCGGGCGCCGTTGCGACGAGGCCCGCTGCTCGAACACACCGCCACGGATGAAAACGAGGGGATCGATGGGCACATCGGCGGGCAGGAAGACGAGCGACGCCGACGTCGCCGCCAGCCTCAACCTCACCGACCTCGGCAACGCCAACCGGCTGCTCAACAGCCACGGTGGGGACCTCCGCTACTGCCCGAGCCTCGGCTGGCACGTCTGGGACGGCACCCGGTGGAAACGCGACGAGCTCGGACAGGTCTTCGAGCGGGCCAAGCGGACCGCCGTGGCGCTCTACACCGAAGCGGCCGTCGAGGACGACGACGACAAGCGCAAGGCGATCGTCCGCTGGGCCCGTCAGAGCGAGTCGAAGACCCACATCGTCGCCATGGTGACCCTGGCCCAGACCGACCCCCGGGTGGCGGTCCCCGCCGACGTCTTCGACGCCGACCCGTGGCTGCTCAACGTCGCCAACGGCACGGTCGACCTGCGCACCGGCAAGCTCCGCGACCACGATCCCACCGACCGGATCACGAAGCTGGCCCCCGCCCACTACGACCCCGAAGCCACATCGCAGCTGTGGGACGACTTCCTCCGCCGGGTCCTCCCCGACCGCGACGTGCGGGACTACGTGCAACGCCTCGCCGGCTACGGCGCCGCGGGTGTGTCGCGGGGCGACGTCCTGCCGATCTTCCACGGGCTCGGCGCCAACGGGAAAAGCACCCTCCTCGAGGCGTGGCGCAGCGTGCTCGGCGACTACGCCGTCGCCGCCGACCCCAACCTGCTGCTCGAAGCGAAGCACGAGGAGCACCCCACCCAGAGGGCCCGCCTCAGAGGCGCCCGCCTCGTCACCACCGTCGAGGTCAACCGGGGCCGGCGCTTCAACGAGGCCATGGTCAAGCAGCTCACCGGCGGCGACCGGATGACCGGCCGGTTCATGCGCCAGGACTACTTCGAGTTCGACCCGACCTGGCTCATCGTCCTCGCCGCCAACCACAGGCCCGCCGTGCGGGGCACAGAGGAAGCCATCTGGCGGCGGGTCAGCCTCGTCCCGTTCAGCGTCACCATCCCACCCGACGAACGCGACGACACCCTGCGGGAACGCCTCGCCGCCGAAGCCGGGCCCGCCATTCTCGCTTGGATCGTGAAGGGCTGCCTCGACTGGCAGGAGAGCGGGCTGCGACCGCCAGCCGGCGTGCTGGCGGCGACCGCCGCCTACCGGGGCGAGATGGACGACATCGGTCGGTTCCTCGACGAACGCTGCGAACCACAAGCCGGTCACGTCGTCCTCTTCGTCGACCTCTACCGCGCCTTCATGGAATGGGCGGCCAGAGGCGACGTCGAACCGGTCAGCAAAAAGCTCTTCGGCATGACCCTCACCGAGAAGGGCCACCCCGGGGAAGTCCCAACCAGCGGCGTCCACAAGAAGCAGGCCGTCCGCCACGGACTCCGGCTCAAGCCGAAAGACCCCTCCGGTGACCAACCCGCCGATGTCCACGGAACGTGACCGGGGGAGGGAAGGGACGAACTCCCCGATGAAAACAAGCTACGAAAAAGTCATGTGAGTAACGGGGGAAACGTCCCCGTCATCCCCCGGCCCCGAGAACGGCCCCCTCCGCGGTGCAGACCCAGGCGGTCGGCGATCCTTCGACTCCGCGGGGGAATGAGAAGGATTTTCCATAGCCACGCACGCAGTGGCTATAAAACGAGGGGGATGGCCGGATTCTCACAAACGCCCAAAACGTCGTGGGTTGACCGTGCGAGGGCCTCCGCCAGGCGCCCGATCACGCCGGACGAGATTCCGTACCTCGAGGCGCTCGGTGTGGAGATTCGGCGTTACCGGCGGCTCGCCCGCCTGACGCAGAGCGTGGTCGCCGACTTCGCGGAGATCAGCCCCGGGTGGCTCTCGTGGATCGAGCCCGGCGCCCGGCGGACGCGCCCGAGCACGCTGGCCCGGATCGCCGCCGCGCTGGCCGAGCTCGTTCCCGGCCTCGGCACCACCGACGAGCTGCTGGCGACGTTCCTCCATGTGGGTGGACCCGCCCTCGCGCCGGAGACCGACCATCCCGACCGGGTCGAGGGACGCCGCGACAGGCGGGCCCGGGTCCACGGTCGGCGCATCGCCTGGCAATGGGCGGTCGAGGAGGCGGCCGAGCGTCAGGGACGGGAGATCGCCCGTCGAATGGCCCGGCCGGTGGTGGCCGAGATGCTGCGGGCGGAGAGCGAGCGCCGCCGCCGGCTGAGCAGCGCCAACCGGCGCTACCGCGACCAGGACATGACCGCCCGGGGCCAGCACCTCGACGCGAAGGAGCAGGCGCTGCGGCAAGGCAAACGGGAACTCGAC
>JAICYE010000468.1 GCA_025934385.1 Acidimicrobiia bacterium
AGTCGGGGTGGACCTTGCCGAGCATGTCGTTGACCTCGGTCTCCGGGTAGGCCTGACCGGGTTCGAACAGGCCGGCCAGCCAGTCGAGCACGACGAGCCGCTTGCCGTGGACGGCCGGGATGTGCGTGAGCTTCCCGTCCCGGACGAACGCCCGCAGGACGCGATCCCCGTCGCCGCCCAGCCGGGAGTCGGGCGCAGCCGCCGGCTCCGGGCGGCCGAGCGACTCCAGCGCCTGCCGGAACACGTCGGGACGGAGCCGGTGGGCGTCGCCGTCCTGGTCGACGACGCCGGCGCCGGCCAGGCGGCTGAGCGCCTTCGCCGCCCGCCGGACGTCGAGCCCGGCGGCCTCGGCCACATCGGCCGTCGACGCCGGCCCGTCGTGGAGCACGAGGGCGGCGACGGCCCGCAACCGGTCGTCGTCGGCCAGCAGGCCGAGGAGGGTGGCGGCTTCCGAGCTCATGGGCGACGGCCAGGCTATTGCCCCGTCGCGAGCGGTGGTCCGCCACGGGCGGACGCCGGCGTTGCAAGATGCCCCCATCATGGAGTCCGACCGCAGGACGTTCCTTTCGACCCTCTTCGCCGGCATCGTGGTGGTCGGCGGCGGCCTGCGCCGCCCGGCCCGGGCCGGAACCGGGAGTGGGAGCGGGAGCGGTGCGCCGGGCAGCCGCGTGGCGGTCCTGCCCGTGTCGTTCGGCCCCGACGAGGGGGGAGAGGCCGAGGTGCGGCTGCCGTTCCCCGCCACCCATGTCGGCCTCCGGTGGCGGGGCAGCGAGGACGACACGGTCGAGATCCGCTGGCTGCGGGCCGGCGGCGGGGGAGCCTGGCACCGCCTCCCGATCTGGCACGACGAAGGCGATCCCCGCGTCTGGCTGGTGGCCTCGGGCCTGGTGCGGCCCGAGCCCGGAGCCGTCGGCCTCGCCGTCCGCCGGCCGGCCGTGGTGCACCAGGTCGAGGTGGTGGCCATCGATGCCGGCCACCACCCGCTCCGGGTGCCCGCCGCCGACGAGGGGCGGCCGGCCGAGCCGCCGGTCGTCAGCCGGCACCAGTGGGGCGCCAACGAAGGCCTGCGCAAGGGGCATCCCGAGTTCGCCCCCATCTCCAAGCTCGTGGTGCACCACACGGTGACCCCGAACGGTGACCCCGACCCGGCCCAGACCGTCCGGGCGATCTACGCCTACCACACCCGCCACAACGGCTGGAACGACATCGGCTACAACTTCCTCGTCGACCAGCAGGGCCGGGTCTACGAGGGTCGCTACGCCCGGCCGTACCGGCCCGGAGAAACCCCGACCGGCGAAGACGTCGAGGGCCGCGGCGTCATCGGGGCCCACGCCAAGGCGGTGAACCCCGGCACCGCCGGCGTAGCGCTGCTCGGCGACTACTCCGGCGGTGTCGTGCCGCCGCCGCCGCAGCTGGACGGCCTGGTCCGGCTGCTGGCCTGGAAGGCCGCCCGCCACGACATCGACCCGAGGGGGGCGGCGCCGTTCACCGCCGCCGACGGCTCCCGTCGGACCTTCCCCAACATCGCCGGCCACCGCGACGTCGGCGACACCGGCTGCCCTGGCGGGCGGCTCTACGAACGCCTCCCGGAGATCCGCCAGCGGGTGGCCGACGCCATCGGCGCGCCGCCCACGCCGGCGCCGGCCCCGCCCCCGCCGCCGGCCCCGGCCCCCCCGCCACTGCCAGCCTTCCCCGGCTTCTGGGCGGTGAAGGCCGACGGGCACATCGAGGTCTTCGGCGACGCCCACCCGTCCGGCGACCTCGCCGGCCGGAGGCTCGGCGGGCCGATCGTGTCGCTGGCGGCCACGCCGTCGGGCGACGGCTACTGGATGGTCGGCTCCGACGGCGGCGTGTTCGCCTTCGGCGACGCGCCGTTCCTCGGAGCGGCGACCGGCCGGGTGCACGGGCCGGCGGTGCGCCTCGAACCGACTCCGACCGGGAAGGGCTACTGGGTGCTGTCGGCCGCCGGCGAGGTGGCCGGCTTCGGCGACGCGCCGTTCCAGGGCCAGCTGTTCCCGCTGCCGGGGGCGGCCGTCGGCCCCGCGGCGGTGGGCATGGCCTCGACGCCGAGCGGACAGGGCTACTGGATCGCCACCTCCGAGGGGCACGTCGTGCCCTTCGGCGACGCCGTCCTCCACTCGGCCACCAGCGGGCCCCTGACCGACACGGCGTCGTCGGCCGCCGCCGGCGCCACCGGAGCCCGGCCCGGCCCGGGCACCGCCGGGAAGCCGACGCCCGCCGCCACTCCGACAGTGGCCATCGCCGCCTCGCCCGACGGCAGCGGGTACTGGCTGCTGGCCCGGGACGGCGGCGTGTTCTCCTTCGGGGTGCCGTTCCACGGCAGCGTCCCCGACCGGCAGCCCTATGCCCAGGCGGTCGAGCTGCGGGTGACGGACTCCGGGGCCGGCTACTACGTGGCCGGCGGCGACGGAGCGGTCTTCGCCTTCGGCGACGCCGACCGACGCCGGGAACGCCCGGCCGGCGGTGGGGACGCGGTGGTCGACGTCGCCTTCCGCCCGACCGCGGCCCGCTCACCGGCGCCGTTCCCGGCCCTGCTGGCCGCCCCGGCCCG
>JAICYE010000213.1 GCA_025934385.1 Acidimicrobiia bacterium
CATTTGCGGACGGGCACCGCGGACCGGCGTTCCTCCGCAACAGGGGGTGTTGCACAGGAACGCCGAAGCGGTCATTGGCTCCAACCGTCTACCGCAGAACGGCGTAGGGGTCGAGGACCGTCAACGGCCCGAGGCCCGGGTGGCGTCCTCTCGGCGAGCCCGCCGGCGGGCCTGATCGGTGGTGGACACCCGGCCGCGGTTGCCCGCTTCCGCCGGCCGGCCGGTGCCGGCGGCGCTGATGGTAGGGTCCGTCGGATGGGCCGGCTCGGGGGGAAGGTGGCCGTCGTGACCGGAGGCGCGTCCGGGATCGGGCGGGCAACGGTGCAGCGGCTGGCATCGGAGGGGGCCAGCGTGGTCGTCGCCGACCTCGACGCCGACGGCGCCGGCCGGGTGGCGGCCGAGGTCGGCGGGCGGGCCGTCACGCTGGACGTGGCCGACCCGGGCGGGTGGGCCCGACTGGTCGGGCACCTGGAGCCCGCCGGGTTGGACGTCGCCGTCCTCAACGCCGGTGTCGCCACCGGCGAGGACCGGATCACGGCGCTGACCGACGCCGCCTACCGCCGGATCGTGGGCGTGAACGTGGACGGGGTCGTCTTCGGCACCCGGGCGGTCGTCCCGCTGCTGGCCCGGCGGGGCGGCGGCGCCATCGTGGTGATCTCCTCGCTGGCGGGGGTCATCCCCTATCCCCCCGACCCCATCTACGCCCTGACCAAACACGCCGTGGTGGGCTTCGTCCGCAGCGTGGCGGCGCAGCTGGAGCGGGACGGCATCACCATCGACGCGGTGTGTCCCGGGATCACCGACACCCCGTTGCTGTCGGGCGTGATGCGCCGCCAGATCGAGGACGCCGGGTTCCCGGTCATGCCCCCCGAGCAGGTGGCGGCGGCCGTCGTCGACGCCGTCCTCGACCGGGGGACGGGCCGGGCGCTGGTGTGCCAGCCCGGGCGGGAGGCGACGGCGTTCCGCTTCGGCAACGTGCCCGGCCCGAGGGGCGAGGGCGTGAACGGCCGGCGCCCACCGGCCGACCTGCGGATGGACAGGGCACCAGGCTGAGCACAGGCCGAGGCGGACACGGTCATGGCAAAGGGGGAACCGGTGGCTCGACAGTTCCAGATCGGGTGTGACATCGGCGGGACGTTCACCGACGTCGCCGTCGTCGACAACGCCGGGCGGGTGATCGCCGACAAGGCCGACACCACGCCCGGCGACCTCCGGGCCGGCATGGTCGCGGCGCTGGAGAACGCCGCCGGCCAGCTCGGGATACGGCTCGAAGAGCTGCTCGGGGCGACGACCCGCTTCGTCAACGGGACGACGCTGGTGACGAACTCCATCGCCCAGCTGGAAGGCGCCCGGGCCGGCCTGCTCGCCACCAAGGGCCACGGCGACGTGCTGCGGATCGCCCGATCACCGCGCAACCACCATCGGGACCACCACCTCCAGCGCAACCTGCCCCAGATCGTGCCCCGGGAACGCATCGTCGAGGTGGAGGAACGCGTCGACCGGAAAGGACGGGTGGTCGTCCCCTTGCGCCACGACGAGGCCCGCCGGGCCGTCGAGGCGCTGTGCGCCCTCGGCGTGGAGGCCATCGCCGTCTGCCTGCTGTGGAGCTCGGCCAACCCCGCCCACGAGGAGCAGCTCGCCCGGCTCGTGGAGCGGGAGCATCCCGAGGTCTACGTCAGCGTGTCGTCCCGGCTGCACCCGGTGATGCGGGAGTACGAACGGACGATGACCACCGTTCTCAACTGCTTCACCGGCCTCGGCGTCGCCCGCTACACGCGTTCCGTCGAGGAGGAGCTGCGCCGCCGGGGGCTGCGGGTGCCGATCTCGTTCATGCAGGGCTTCGGCGGGACGCTCTCGGCCGAGGAGGCCCGGGCCCGGCCCATCACGCTGGTCGACTCCGGCCCGGCCGGCGGCGTCGTCGGCGCCGCCGGCCTGGCCGAGCGGCTGGGGATCGACAACGTGCTGGCGGCCGACATGGGGGGCACGTCGTTCGACGTGACCGTGCTGCCCGGCCGGGAGATCACCGTCACGCAGCGGGTGATGCTCGGCGAGCGGTTCCTCACCGGGCTGTCCAAGATCGACGTCCATCCGGTCGGTGCCGGAGGAGGCAGCGTGGGCTGGATCGACGTCCGCGGCGTCCCCCGCGTCGGGCCGCACAGCGCCGGCGCCGACCCCGGCCCCGCCTGCTACGGCCAGGGCGGCACCGACCCGACCGTGACCGACGCCTGCGTGGCCCTCGGGATCATCGACCCCGCCAGCTTCCTCGGCGGCCGGCGCAAGCTCGACGCCGGCCTCGCCGCCGCCGCCCTCACCCGCTTCGGGGCGCCGCTCGGCCTCGGCGTCGAGGAGGCCGCCTCGGCCATCTACCGGCTGGTGACCGCCGAGATGGGCCATGCGGTGCGGGCCGTCACCATCGAACGGGGCCGGGATCCCCGCCAGTTCGTCATGGCCGCCTTCGGCGGAGCGCTGGGGATCTTCGCCGCCGACATCGCCCGGCGGACGGGCATGCGCCGGGTGGTCGTCCCGGCCCAGGCGGCGGTCTTCTCGGCCTTCGGCCTGCTCGGGACCGACGACGTGCGGGCGCTGGCCAGGTCGGCGGCCTGGATGGGTGGCGACGCCGCCCACGTCGACGCCGCCCTGTCCGACCTCGAGCACCAGGCGGTGGCCAGCCTGCGCGAGGCCGGCTTCCCCGACGACCGCATCGAGGTCACCAAGCTGGGCGACTTCAAGTTCACCGGCCAGCTGTGGGAGCTCACGCTGCCGATCCCCAACCAGGGAACGGTGACCGCCGCCGACCTCGAAGCGGTGCAGGCCGCCTTCCCGGCCCGCTACGAAGCGGAGTACGGCGCCGGAACGGCCTGGAACGTACCCGTCATGATGCTCACCGCCCGGGTGATCGCCCGGGGTCGCACCGACAAGCTCGAGCCGGCCGGCGGCGGCCACGGCCCCGGCCCGGCGGGCGACGCCGCCAGTGCGGCGTTGCTCGGCAGCCGGCAGATGCACCGCCCGTTCGAGGGTGACGTCGTCGACGCCGCCGCCTACGACGCCGCCCAGCTGGCGACCGGCGCCCGCCTGTCCGGCCCGGCCATCGTCGACGATCCGTTCACGACGATCCAGGTTCCGCCGGGCTGGGAGCTGACGGTGGACGGGCAGGGCAACTACGTCCTCGACGACAGGGAGGTGGCCCGGTCATGACGCTCTCCGACCAGTCCGCCATCAGTATTGCGGCCGGTGTCCCGGCCGGCGTCGACGTCGTCGACGTGGAGATCTTCTCCCGGGCCCTCCAGAACATCGTCCACGAGATGGGCGTCGTGATGATGCGGACCTCGGGCAACCCGGTGATCGCCGAGGCGGTCGACTTCTCGACCTTCATCGCCGACGAGCGGGGCGAGATCGTGGCCTACGGCGGCTACATCTCGCTCTACGTCGGCCCGGCCCGGGCCGCCGTCCGCCACCTCCTGTCGGTCATCCCCCGGGAGGACATCCACCCCGGCGACGCCTTCATCTGCAACGATCCCTACACCACCGGCGCCTCCCACCCGCCGGACATCGCCATCGTCCGGCCGCTGTTCGTCGGCGACGACCTGGTGGCCTGGTGCTGGGCCGAGTCCCACATGTACGACGTCGGCGGCATGGCCCCGGGTGGGTTCGCCCCGATGGCCATGGAGTGCTACGGCGAGTCGATCCGTTTCCCGGGCATCAAGATCGTCGACCGGGGCCGCGTCGTCGACGACGTCCGGCGCCTGATCGAGACCAACGTCCGGATCCCGACCATGGTCTTCAACGACATCCGCTGCCTCATCGCCGCCTGCAACGTGTGCGACGAACGCTTCGGCGAACTCGTCGGCCGCTACGGGCTCGGCACCTACCGCCGCTACATCGAGATCGGCAAGGACCTGACCGAGGCGGCCATGCGGCGCCGGATCGCCTCGCTGCCCGACGGGACCTACGAGGCCGACGAGTACATCGAGCACAACGGGCACACCAACGACCTGTACCGGGTGCACTGCGCCGCCACCGTCGACGGCGACCGGCTCACGCTCGACTTCACCGGTTCGTCGCCCCAGACCAACGGCTTCGTCAACTGCTCGGCGGCCACGACGCTGGGCGGAGCGATGACGCCGCTGCTCATGTCCCTCGTCCCCGACCTGCCGATCAACGAGGGCGCCATCCGGGCCGTGGACGTCATCGCCCCGCCCGGCACGGTCTGCAACGTCCAGATGCCGGCGCCGTCGTCGTCGGGGCACATGGAGGCGGGTTTACGGGTCATGAAGGTCGTCGAGCAGCTCCTGGCCGAGCTGCAGGCGGCCAGCACCGATCCCTTCGTGCGGGACCACGTCATGGCCCCCTGGCACGACTGCTGGCCGGGGGCGGTGTTCTACGCCCCGTCGGAGACCGGCGAGCTGGCGCCGTTCCTCGACATGAACGGCGGCTCGGGCGGCGGTGGCGCCCAGCCCGTCGACGACGGCCTCGACGTGGCCGGGTCGCTGACCCAGCCGCAGAACAGCGTCCCCGACATCGAGATCAACGAGTTCGGTGCGCCGGTCCTCTACCTGTGGCGCCGCATCAACGCCGGCTCCGGCGGTCCGGGCCGGCTGCGGGGCGGCCAGGGCATGGACTACGCCTGGACGCCGTGGTACACGACCGGCGGCCAGGAGCACGTCTTCGCCGCCTGCTGGCAGGTCCCGCCGCCCGGCGTGGCCGGCGGGTATCCCGGGTCGGCCAGCGGCTTCACCGTGGTGCCGGAGGCGATGGCCGACAAGCAGCTCGAGGCGGGGACGATCCCAGCGTCGCTCGACGAGCTCGGCGGTTCGCCGCTGCCGCTAGACGCCAAGCACGTCGGGATCACGGTCATGCCCGGCGACGTCGTCGGCATGCACTCCGGGGGCGGCGGCGGTGTGGGGGACCCGATCGAACGGGACCCGGAGCGGGTGGCCCGCGACGTCGTCGACACCGCCATCCCCGCCGCCGTGGCCGAGTCGGCCTACGGCGTCGTCCTCGACGGGCGCGGCGGGGTCGACACCGCCGCCACCGAAGCCCGGCGGGAGGCCATCCGGGCGCAGCGGCGGAGCGGGGAGGCGGCCACGCTCCCGCCGACGCCG
>JAICYE010000034.1 GCA_025934385.1 Acidimicrobiia bacterium
CGGGCCTGGAACAGCGCCGGCAGCAGGCGGCCGACGTTCCGTCCGGTCAGTGCCGACGTCTTCAGCACCGGGGCGTAGGCCAGGAACGCCAGCCGGTCGGCCACCTCGGCGAGGACGCCGTCGCGTGCCTCGGGATCGAGCCCGTCCCACTTGTTGAGGACAACGACGGTGGCGCAGCCCGAGGCGTCGATCCGCTCCGCCAGCCGCTGATCCTGGTGGGTGACGCTTTCAGTGGCGTCGATCACCAGCAGGGCGGCGTCGGCCCGGTCGATCGCCTGCAGCGCCCGCACGAGGCTGTAATACTCCGTCCCCTCGTCGATGCGGCTCTTGCGGCGCATGCCGGCGGTATCGACGAAGCGGAGCCAGCCGTCCTCGGTCTCGACCACGGTGTCGATCGTGTCCCGGGTCGTGCCGGGGGCGTCGTGGACCACGGCCCGTTCCTCACCCACCAGCCGGTTGAACAGCGTCGACTTGCCGACGTTGGGCCGCCCGACGATGGCCACCGAAAACGGCTTCTCCGCCGAGCCGAGCCCGTCCGCCGCCGGGGCGCCGGCGCCGTCGACGGCCGACCCCGGTGCCGGCTCCGGTTCCCGCTCCCGTTCCGGCGGCAGCTGCCCCACGATCAGGTCGAGCAATTCGCCGCTGCCCCGGCCGTGCAGCGCCGACACCGGGATCGGGTCGCCGAGCCCGAGGCGGGTGAAGTCCCAGGCGTCGGGCTCCCGGTTGGCGTCGTCGACCTTGTTGACCGCCAGCAGCACAGGTTTGGGGGAGCGACGCAACAGTGCGGCGACCGATGCGTCCTCGTCGGTCGGCCCGACCGCGCCGTCGACCACCAGCACCACCACATCGGCTTCGTCGATGGCCCGTTCGGCCTGGAGGCTCACCTGCCGGGCCAGCGGTTCGTCGCTGCGGATCCAGCCGCCCGTGTCGACCACCGAGAACGCCCGCCCGACCCATTCGGCGTCGAGGACCTTGCGGTCCCGGGTGACCCCCGGCCGCTCCTCGACGATCGCCTCCCGCCGACCGACGATGCGGTTGACGAGCGTGCTCTTGCCGACGTTGGGCCGCCCTACCACGGCGACGGTCGGCACGCCGTTGCCCGCCGGGCTCGGGGAACTCATGACCGCAGCGCCGCCACCAGCGCCTCGCCGCCGGTGCCGACGACCTCGACCGGCCGGGGCAGGTCGCCCGGCGCCGAGCCGTCGAGGAACACGCCCCGCGAGAGCGTCACGTCGGGCAGCAGGTACCGCACCGCCGCCCCCGCCGGTTCGGCGTCGAGGACGGCGGCGACGTCGGCGCCGGCCAGCAGCCCGGTGACGGCGATGTTGCCACCGAACAGCCGGTTGCGGACGGGCAGGGCCCGCACCGGCCGCCCCGCCGCCTCGGCCAGCGCCGGCAGCACCGGCTCCAGCACGCGGGCGCCATACTCACCCGAGAGCAGGGCGACCTCGCCGCCGCCACGACCCTCGACCGCCAGCGCCACCGCCCCGGACCGCCGGGGCGAGCGGTACCCGTCGGCCGGCGCGCCGTCGACCCACTGGAAGAACCCGCCGCGGTGCGGCACGTCGACGGTCACCGGCGCGCCCCGCAACGCCCCCGCCACCTCGCCGTAGAAGGTGCGGGCCATCCCGATCCCGTTCTCGTGCTGGGGGAAGCCCTCGTACTCACAGGCCTCGGGGAAGGGCCGGCCGGCCATCAGGTGGTACTCGTCGGCGGCGAACACCATCCGCCGGCCGAGCACCCGCAAGAAGAGCGCCTGCCACCGGTCGATCGCCGACAGCACCGCCGCCGCCTCGCCCGGTGCGTGGGCCCGCATGTCGGCTTCGGTGTTGTGGTCGCTCACGCCGAGCGGCACGGCCCCGACGCTGGCCAGCTCCGGGAACCGGTCGAGGACGCCGAGGAGGGTGTCGTCCAGCGCCGCTCCGTCGTTCACGCCGGGGCAGACCACGACCTGGCCGTGGACCTCGACGCCGTGGTCGAGCAGCAGCCGTAGCCACCGCAGGCTGGTCGCCCCCCGCCGGTTGCGCAGCAGCCGGGCGCGCAGCTCCGGGTCGGTGGCGTGGATGCTGACGTACAGCGGCCCGAGCCCCTCGTCGACGACCCGCTCGAGGTCGGCCTCGGTGAAGCGCGTCAGCGTCGTGAAGTTCCCGTAGAGGAACGACAGGCGGTAGTCGTCGTCCTTCACGTAGAGGCTCTTCCGCATGCCCTTCGGCAGCTGGTAGATGAAGCAGAACGGGCAGTGGTTGTCGCACGTCCGCACCCGGTCGAACAGGGCGCTGTGGACTTCGGCGCCGAGCGGCTCCCCCGCCCGCTTCTCCACCCGCAGTGCCTGCTCGAGCCCGCCCCGCCGCACCTCGAGGTCGACCACCGCCTCGTCGGCCAGCACCCGGTAGCGGATGACGTCGCGGGGGGCCTCGCCGTTCAACGCCAGGAGCTCGTCGCCGGGGCGCAGACCGGCGCGCTCCGCCGGGGAACCCGGCGCCACGGCGACCACTCTCGGCGACGACATAGGGGCGAGTGTACGGGCCGGACCCGGTACCCTCGTCTTCGTGGAAGTGGAGAAGGTGTTGCTGGCCCGCCCCCGGGGCTTCTGCGCCGGCGTGGAGATGGCCATCAAGGCCCTGGCCTGGATGGTCCGGGTGTTCGAGCCGCCCGTCTACTGCTACCACGAGATCGTCCACAACCGGCTGGTGGTCGAACGGTTCCGCAACCTCGGCGTGGTCTTCGTCGATGGCATCGACGAGGTGCCCGACGGCGCCCCGGTGATGCTGTCGGCCCACGGCTCGGCCCCCGATGTGGTGGCCGCCGCCCGGGAGCGGGGCGGCTTCGTGGTCGACGCCGTGTGCCCCCTGGTGACCAAGGTCCACCACGAGGCCCGGGTCCGGGCCGGCAAGGGCTACACCGTCCTCTACGTCGGCCACGCCGGCCACGACGAGGCCATCGGCACGCTGGCCGAGGCCCCGGCGGCCATGCGACTGGTGGAGCACGAGCACGAGGTCGACCGCGTCGCCGTCGACGACCCGGCCCGGGTCGCCGTCCTCGCCCAGACCACCCTGGCCCTGGCCGACTGGCAGGGCGTCGTCGAACGGGCCCGGTCGAAGTACCCGCAGCTGTGGACGGCGACGCGCGACGACCTCTGCTTCGCCACCACCAACCGCCAGGCGGCGCTCACCGCCATCGCCAGCCGGGCCGACGCCGTGCTCGTCATCGGCAGCGCCAACTCCTCCAACACCCTGGCCCTGGAAAAGGTGGCCAGGAACGTCGGCTGTCCGCTGGTGCAACGGATCAACGGTGTGGAGGAGCTCGACGAGGCCGCCCTGGCCGGCGCCCGGGTCGTCGGCGTCACGGCCGGCGCCAGCGCCCCGGAGGACGTCGTGCAGGCGGTCATCGCCCGCCTCGCCCCCCGCCACGGTGTCGAGGAGGTCGACGTCACCGACGAGGAGGAGTACTTCCCGCCGCCCCGCACGCTCCGCGAGGTCATGCCCGTCCTCGACGCCGTGGCCGCCCTGGCCACGGGCGGCAGCCCGGCGGCGGCCGCCGCCCTCGGCGGTTCGTTCTCCGCCGACCGGGCGGTCAACGCCTCCGAGACGCTGGCCGCGCTGAAGGGCTGAACGGGGCGGCGGGCGGGCGGCGTGGACACCCAGACCGTTTCGCTGTTCCTCGCCCTGCTGGCCGTGGTGGCCGAACTCGCCACCGCCACGGCCGTCGTGCTCGCCGTGGGGGGCCGGTTCTCGCCGCGCCTCCGCCGCCTCGGGCGCCAGGCGGTCGAGGCCGTCGCCCCCCAGGCCTTGGCGCTGGCCGCCGTCGTGGCGGCCGTCTGCACGGCGGGGAGCCTGTACTTCTCCGAGGTGGCGCACTTCCAGCCCTGCCACCTGTGCTGGCTGCAACGCTTCTGCATGTACCCCCTGGTGCCGATCCTCGCCGTCGCGGCGTTCCTTGGCGGCTCACGCCGCCGCTGTCGGGGGGCCACCCCCCAACCCCCGGGGCTCCGGGCGGGGCGGGTCCGGCCCTACGCCGGCGCCCTGGCGGTCATCGGAGCCTGCATCAGCACCTACCACGTGGCGCTCGAGCACCATCCGGAGTGGGAGTCGAGCGTCTGCGATCCCCATAATCCCTGCACGCTCATCTGGGTGAAGCGCCTCGGCTACCTGACGATCCCGGCCATGGCGCTGTCGGGCTTCGCCCTCATCATCACCCTGCTGGCCGCCTCCCGGGCCGGCGACCGGCTCCATCCCTCCGAGACCGACCCGGGGGGTGGGGGGTGTCCCCCCGACAACGGCGGCGTGAGCCGCCAAAGGAGTGGCGAAGTCCATGGCTAAGCCCACGTCCGGCGCCGTCGCCGCCGCCCGCAAGAAGGGACCGCCCTGGCTGTGGATCGGCGTGGCCGCCGTGGTCGTGGTCCTGCTGGTCGGGGCCATCGTCTTCGGCGGCGGTTCGGGCGACAAAAGCAGCACCAAGACGGCCGCCGGCCTGGAGCAGACCCGGCCGGTGACCGTCACCGGCACGCCCCTGCCCAAGCTGGCGGAAGGCGGCGACCCGGCCATCGGACAGGAGATCCCCGAGGTCGCCGGCCAGTCGTTCGACGGGACCCCGGTCGACATCCGCAACGACGGCCGGGCCAAGCTGATCCTCTTCGTGGCCCACTGGTGCCCCCACTGCCAGCGGGAGGTACCGCTCCTGACCAGCTACCTGAAGTCGCACCCGCTGCCGAGCGGCGTCGACCTCTACACGGTGGCCACCGCCACGTCGCCCAACCAAGGGAACTACCCGCCCTCGGCCTGGCTGGCCAAGGTCGGCTGGAAGGCGCCGGTGATGGCCGACTCCACCGATACCAAGGCCGCCGACGCCTTCGGCCTCCCGGCCTTCCCCTACTTCGTGGCCGTCGACGGCTCGGGCAAGGTCGTGGCCCGCACCACCGGGGAGATCAGCACCGACGACTTCGCCGGCCTGGCCGCCAAGGCGCTCGGCAACCGCTAACCCCCGGTTCGAAGAATCCGGGCCACCCCTTCTTACAATCCGACCGGGGGACGGATCGCAAGGAGGGGCTTCGATGCCCACAGATCGCATCGTCATCGCCAACTGCGGCGGGTTCTGGGGCGACGACCCGACGGCCGCCCGCCGCCAGGTCGAGGGAGGCCCGGTCGACTACCTCGTCATGGACTACCTCGCCGAGGTGACCATGGCGATCCTCCAGAAGCAGCGCCAGCGCAAGCCCGAGGCCGGCTACGCCACCGACTTCCTGGCCCAACTGCGCGACGTGCTGCCGGCCTGCGCCGAGCGCGGCATCAAGGTGATCTCCAACGCCGGCGGCGTGAACCCGTTGTCATGCAAGGCGGCGGTGGAGAAGCTGGCCAGCGAGCTCGGCGTGGCCGACCGGGTGCGGGTCGGCGTGGTGCTCGGCGACGACATCTTCGGCCGGCTCGACGACCTCCTGGCCGGCGGCCAGCCGCTCGAGAACATGGACACCGGACGGCCCCTGTCCGACGAGGTGGCCAACGTCCTGTCGGCCAACGTCTACCTCGGCGCCGCCCCGGTGGTGAAGGCGCTGGAGATGGGGGCCAACGTCGTCATCACCGGCCGGGTGACCGACACCGGCGTGACGCTGGCGCCGATGATCCACGAGTTCGGCTGGGCGGCCGACGACTGGGACCGCCTCGCCGCCGGGATCGTGGCCGGCCACATCATCGAGTGCGGAACCCAGTGCACCGGCGGGAACTTCACCGACTGGCACAAGGTGAAGAGCCACTCCAACCTCGGCTTCCCCCTCGTCGAGGCCACCGCCGACGGCACGTTCACCGTGACCAAGCACCCGGGGACGGGCGGGCTCGTCTCCGTCCACACGATCAGCGAGCAGCTTCTCTACGAGATGGGCACGCCGCAGTACCTCGCCCCCGACTGCATCGCCCGCTTCGACTCCATCCGTCTCACCCAGGACGGCCCCGACCGGGTCAAGGTCAGCGGCATCGTCGGCGAGCCGCCGCCCGAGAAGCTCAAGGTGTCGGTCAGCTTCGCCCACGGCTACCGGGCCTTCGGCCGGCTCGTCGTCACCGGCCCGGACGCGCTGGCCAAGGCCGAGAAGGTGGCCGAGCTCGTCTGGGAGAGCGCCGGCGGGACCGACCTCTTCGAGGACACCTGCACGCAGTTCCTGGCCTGGAACGCCACCCACCCGCCGCTCACCGACTCCGAGCCGAGCGAGATCATGGTCCAGCTGGCGGTGCGCGACGCCGACGCCGGCAAGATCAACAACCGCTTCGGCGTCCAGGTCGTTCCCCGGGTGCTGGGCTCGGTGCCGGGCATCACCGTCCTGGCCGATCAGGCCGCCCCCGGGCGTCGGACGTCGTCGGCTACTGGCCGGCGCTGATCGACCGGGACCGCGTGCCGATGCGGGTCGTCGTCGGCGACGACGAGGCCGACGTCCCCCATCTCGATCTCTCGGCCGCTTCCGCCGGACGGGCCTTCACGCCCGACCGGCCGCCCCCCGGGCCGTCCGGCGGTGGCGGCAACACCGTCAAGGTCCCGCTCTCCCGCCTGTGCCTGGCCCGCTCCGGCGACAAGGGCGACACGTCCAACGTCGGCGTCCTCGCCCGCAGCGAGGCGATCTACGGCTGGATGGTCGAGCACCTGACGCCGGCCTTCGTGAAGCAGCGCTTCGCCGGGATCTGCAAGGGGGAGGTCGAGCGCCACGAGGTGGCGAACCTCCTCGCCTGCAACTTCCTGCTCCACGAGAGTTTGGGTGGCGGCGGAACCCTGTCGCTGATCCTCGACCCCCAGGGCAAGACCTACGCCCAGTACCTCCTGGCCGCCGAGGTCGACGTCGACGCGTCGCTCCTCGAAGGGATCGAATGACCTTCTCGTCGGCCACCGCTTCGACCACTCCCCCGCAGGCCAACGCCGTCCTCACCCGGATCCGCGACCGGGCCCGGTCCCGACTCCGCCGCATCGCCCTCCCCGAGTGCGACGACGCCCGGGTGCAGGAGGCGGCCCGGATCCTGGCCGGCGAAGGGCTGGCCGAGCCGATCCTCGTCGAGCCCGACCTGATCGCGCAGCGGCGCGACACGTTCGCCGAGCGCTACCTCGAGATCCGACGCCAATGCGACCTCACCGACGAGGGCGCCCGGGCGGCGGTGCGCAACCCCCTGCTGTTCGCCTCGCTGATGGTGGCCATCGGCGAGGCCGACGGCTGCGTGGCCGGCTGCGCCTCGACCACCGCCGCGACGGTGCGGGCGGCGCTCCACGGCATTGGCCCGGCCAAGGGCGTCACCAGCGTGTCGGGCTGCTTCCTGATGGTCTTCCCCGACGTCGAGGTCGGCGCCGGCGGCGCCTTCGTCTTCGCCGACTGCGGCGTGATCCCCGACCCGACCGCCGAGCAGCTGGCCGACGTGGCCATCGCCTCGGCCGCCACCGCCGCGGCGTTCCTCGAGGTGGACCCGAAGGTGGCGCTGCTGAGCTTCTCGACCAAGGGCAGCGCGGTCCACGCCAGGGTTGACAAGGTCGTGCGGGCCACCCAGCTACTCAAGGCCCGCCGCCCCGGCCTCTGCGTGGACGGGGAGCTGCAGGTCGACGCGGCCATCGTCCCTGGGGTGGCGGCCGGCAAGGCGCCGGCCAGCCCGCTCGGGGGGCGGGCCAACGTCCTCGTCTTCCCCGACCTCGACGCCGGCAACATCGGCTACAAGCTCTGCCAGCGCCTCGGCGGGGCGGCGGCCATCGGCCCGCTCCTCCAGGGCCTGGCCCGTCCGATGAACGACCTGTCCCGGGGCTGCTCGGTCAGTGACATCGTCGACCTCGCCTGTCTCACGGCGGTGCAGGCCGGATAAACCGGCGCTGGGGGCGACCGACGGGGCAGACTGGTCGGCGATGGCCCGTCCCACGGCCCCCGACCACGACGAGAAGGCGGCGGCGGTGCTGGCCGCGGCCGGCCAGGTGTTCGCCCAGCGGGGCTACGAGGGCGCCACGATGCTCGACGTGGCCCAGGCGGCCGGGTTCTCCAAAGCCGGCGTCTACCACTACTTCGCCTCCAAGGAGCACCTCCTCCACGGCTTGCTGCAGGGCTCGCTCGGAGAGGTCGTGTCCGATCTCGAGGCGGCCGATCCCGGCGACGCCGTGGATGCCCCCGACCGCCTGGCCGCGCTGGTCGACGCCTACGTCCGGTCGTTCTCGACCCGGCTGCGGGTGGTGACGCCGCTGCTGCTCCGGCTCGACCTGCTGCGGCCCGAGTGGCGGGCCGAGGTCAAGGGCCTCGAACGCCGGATCGTCGATCGCTTCGCCGACGCCGCCGAGGCCGTCGGCCACCCCGTCTCGCCCCGGGCCGCCGCCTACCTCGTGCTGGGGGCGGCCAACTGGACGTTCTACTGGTACGACCCCGACGGCGACCTCAGCATCGAGGACCTCGCCCGCGGCGCGGCCGCCGTCTTCACGGGCGTCAAGACCTGACGGCCACCCCTTCCGACGACCCCGCCGCCCGACGCCGCGCCGTCAGAACACCGGGATGATGTCTTCGAGGTCGATGTCGCCCACGTCGACCCCGGCCACGTCGAGCTCGGGGATGGCCGGGAAGTCGATACCCCACCGCTCGACGATCTTCGCCACCCGCCCCATGGCCAGGCGCCAATTGTCGGCCTGCTCCTCGTAGGTGAGGACGCCGAGGCCGGCGTCGCGGGCGTGGCCCATCAGCACCCGGTGGTTGGCCAGGAAGTAGTCGGGCAGCTCCCAGAACTGGTCCGGCGGCTCCCACAGGATCATCGACAAGAAGACGAAGCCCGCCCGCAGCTGCCGGGTGACCAGCGGCTTCAGGTCGTCGTCGAGGCCGGGCCAGTCCTTGTCGAGCAGCTGGAGGCAGATCGACAGGTGCCGGCTCTCGTCCCGCCCGATGTTCGTGAACAGCTGCTGGAACACCGGGTGACGGGTGTGGTCGGCCATGCTCCGGAACAGCGTCGAGGAGGCGACCTCGCCCATCATGAACGACGTGAACAGCACCGCCAGCGGGTACTTGCCGAGCGAGGCGGAGTAGCCGTTCCAGTACCGGCCGCCGTTGTGGTACAGCCAGGCGATGTTGTTGTGGGCCGCCCGCTCCAGGTCGGTCTTGGGCTCGAAGTCGAGCGGCCCGCCCGGCACCAGCGACTGGATCGCCCGCCCGCAGGCCTCCTCGTGATTCACCTCGTCGCGGGTGATCGAGAAGAAGCACTTCCGGACGGGGTCCTCCTGGTGGTGCTCATAGGCGTGGACGGTGGCCTGGGCGACGACCGGCGGCCCCGAGGCGTCGAAGTTGGCCAGGACGGCGAACCAGTACATCATCCCGATCCGCTGCTCGGGCGTGAACGCCGTCGGGTCGATGTCGTCCCACGGCAGGTCGGACGGGTTCCACTGCTGGAGCTTGGCCCGCTCGTAGATCTCGACGAGCTTCTGGCTCTCGACCCGCCACTCCATCGGGAAGATGTTGGGCTGCGGGATCGCCGGGGCCGGCACGAACCCGCCGTCGGGAATGACCAGACCGTCGTCGTGCATCACAGACTCCCAACCCGGGGATTCGGGGGTGACCCCCGGAACGACATTAACCGACCGCTTGGTCGGATAATAACATGTCCGCCTTCATCGTGCCAGCGCGGTGGCCTCGGCCTCGTCGAACAGCGCCTGCACGGCGGTCTGGAGCTGCCCGGTGAGAGCGGTGACGTCCCCCCGGCGGACGCTGGCGCCGGGCTGGCGCTCCGGCGGGAAGATCGGCTCCCCCACGATGACCACCACCTTGGACAGCCGGGGCAGCTTCCGGTCCCGGCCGAGGATCCGCTCGCTCCCGCCGATCCCGATCGGCAGGATCGGGACGCCCATCCGGGCGGCGACGAAGGCCACGCCGTGGTGCAGGTCCTCCACGACCGGCCCCGACCGGCGCGTCCCCTCGGGGAACATGCCGAGCGGTTCGCCGCCGGCCAGCGCCGCCTCGGCCGCCCGCATCGCCGCCCGATCGGCGCCGCTGCGGTCGACGGGGAAGCCGCCCAGCGCCGAGAGGAACGCCGCCGACCAGCCGTACTTCCACAGCTCCGCCTTGCCCATGAACCGGATGCGCCGGCGGGTCACGCAGGCCAGGAACGGCGTGTCGAGGAAGGACCGGTGCGACGGCGCCAGCACGCAGGCGCCGTCGGCGGGCACCCGCTCCCGGTGGACGACCTCGATCCGCCACAGCAACCGGCACACCACCTCGACGAACCACCGCACGAACCAGTAGGCGATCAGCTCCCACCGCTTCGGCGGTGTGGGGAGGGTGGGGCCCGTCCGGGGCTGAGCAGCCAGGTCGGACGGCGGCGGCGCCGGGTCGGGCGGCGGGGTCGGAGGCGTGTCGCTCATGCCCGTTCGGCGTCGGCGAGCGCCGCCCGGTACCGCTCCAGGACCTCGGCCACCACGCCGTCGACCGACAGGCCGGTGGTGTCGAGGACGACGGCATCGGCGGCGACGGCCAGGGGCGAGGCGGCCCGTCCGGAGTCGATGGCGTCCCGGCGGCGGATCGCCTCCTGCGTCGCGCCGACGTCGCCGGCGCCGGCCGCCTCGGTCACGTCGTCCTGCCGTTGACGGCGCCGGGCCCGCTCCTCCTCGCTGGCCACCAGGTACACCTTGAGGACGGCGGCGGGCGCCACCACGGTGCCGATGTCGCGCCCCTCGACCACGCCCCCGCCGTGGACCTCGATCCACTCCCGCTGGGCGGCCACCAGCCGCACCCGCACCTCGGGCACGGCCGCCACCGTCGACACCGCCGCGGTCACCTCGGCAGTCCGGATGGC
>JAICYE010000393.1 GCA_025934385.1 Acidimicrobiia bacterium
GCCGCCAGCGGCGCACCGGGTGCGGGCGCCGGCCCGGGCGGACCGGGCGGCACACCGCCGACCCCCGGTACGCCCGGCCGGCCCTCGGCCGGGGCGGCCCGGACCCCCATCGTCTTCGGGACGTTCGGGACGGGCAGCGGCGTCATCGGCCGGGCCGTCCAGCCGATCATCACCGCCGACAAGGCCTGGAGCGCCGACGTCAACGCCCGGGGCGGCCTGGCCGGCCACCCCGTCAAGCTGATCTTCGGCGATGACGGCGGCGACCCCGCCGCGGCGCTGGCCATCGCCAAGCGGATGGTGGAGCAGGACAAGGTCGTGGCCTTCATCGGGACGTACCTGGTGACGACGACGCCGGCGGTGACGCCGTACCTGGAGCAGGTCGGCGTCCCCATGATCGGCGGCCCGGGCGGCAATGAGATCGAGGACCGCTCCCCCATGGTCTTCAACCCCCAGATCGGCTCCGACGAGGCGCTCGGCCACGCCATCCACCTCGCCGTCGTGACCCAGACCGACAAGCGGAGGATGGCGATCCTCTACTGCCGGGAGGCGTCGTCCTGCAAGGAGCAGCGCGACCGGGCGCTCCAGTTCGCCTCCCTCTACGGCGTGACGGTCGTCTACGAGGCCCAGGTGTCGATCGCCCAGCCCGACTTCACCGCCGAGGTGATCGCCGCCCGCAACGCCGGCGCCGAGATCGTCACCATGCTGACCGACGAGCAGACGATCGTGCGGGTGGCCCGCTCCGCCCACCGCCAGGGCTGGAACCCGGTCGTCAGCGGCACGTACACCGCCAATGCCGAAGTCATGCAGCAGCCCGACGCCGAAGGGGTGCTGGGCATCGCCGCCACCGTCCCCTACCGGAGTTCGCCGAAGATGCAGCCCTACCTCGACGCCGTGGCCCGCTACGTGCCCGACGGTGCCCTCGGCGGCTACGGCGCCACCGCCTGGGTGCAGGACAAGCTGATCGAGCGGCTCTCGGCCGGCTTCGGCGACCGCAACCCGACCACCGCCGACTATCTCGACGCCCTCTACGCCCTCCGGGGCGAGACGATCGGCGGGCTGGTGCCGCCGATCACCTTCAACAAGGGACCGCACGGCCACGTCAACATGTGCGGCTACCCGATCAAGGTCGTGAACACCAAGCTGACCGCCCCGCTCGGGGAGCGGTACGTCTGCGCGAAGGGATATTGAGCATGCACGAGATCCGCCCCGAGGACGACGGCTCCCACGCCGCTCCCCCCGACGCCTCTGAGCACTGGCAGGAGAGCTGGTTCCTCGGCTGGTACGACCCGGCCCGGCGGGCCGCCGGGTTCCACCATCTCGGCCTCCAGCGGGGGCGCGGCCGGGCCGACCTGTGGAGCTGGGTCGCCCTCGACGGTGCCGTCGTCGGCAAGTACCAGAACCTTCGGCTGCCGCTCCCCTCCGACGACCTCTCCGACCTGACGCTCGGGCCGCTCCACGTGCTGACGAAGGCGCCGCTGCGGTCGTATGCGGTGAGTGCCGCCTACGAGGGCGATCCCGGCGTCCGCAGCGACGTGGTCTACGAGGCCTTCACCGACCCCTTCGCCTTCACCCTCGACGCCGGCGCCGACATCGGCAAGGACCATTACGAGTCGATGGGACGGGTCACCGGCACCGTCACGGCCGGCGGCCGGGAGGTCGACGTCGCCGCCTGGGCCTACCAGGACCACTCCTGGGGTCCCCGGCACTGGAGCATGCTGCTCAGCCACCGCTGGGTGTGGGCGACGTTCGGGGAGGACCTGTTCTGTTCGGCCTTCAGCTTCACGACGCCGAAGGGCCGGAAGGACTTCGGCTACGTCTTCGACGGCGGCGAGTTCCGGGGCGTGACCCGGCTGGAGACCGGCGCCCGCCTGGCCGACGACGGCCACTCCCCCACCGGCTGCGACGCCCGGATCTGGACCGCCGACGGCCGCGGCTACCGCATCGCCGGCCGATGCCAGGTCACCAGCGTCACCAGCCACGACGAGGGCGTGTTCTTCACCGACGGCATGACCGTCTACGACTGCGGCGGCCGGCTGGGTACGGGCATCTTCGAGGTCAGCGAGCTCAAGGCCCCCGCCCCCTGGCACCGGACCGTCCTCGGCCTCGACTGACCCCCCAACCGGCGTTCCTTTACCGGGATACAGCGGAAACAGAACGCCGGTTGGGGCGGCCGCCAGCGTGAGCCGCTCAGCCGAGGACGACCTCGCCGGCGCTGCCGTCGACGGTGACGGTGGCGCCGCTCATCGCCCGCTCGGTGCCGACCTTCACGTTGACCACGCAGGGGATGCCGAGCTCCCGGGCCACCACCGCGCCGTGGGAGAGGACGCCGCCGATGTCGAGGACGACGGCGCCGGCGCAGGCCAGCACCGGCGCCCAGCCGGGGTCGACCGTGCGGGCGAAGAGGACGTCGCCCGCCTCGAACTCGTCGAACGGGTCGAACAGCACCCGGGCCGAGCCGGTGACGGCGCCGGGGGCGGCGGCGATGCCGTGGAGCCGGGTGGCGTCGGCCCGCAGCTTCTCCGGCGGCAGCATCCCCCGGGCCCGGATGAAGGCGTCGTCGAGGGGGCGGATCCAGCCCGGGCCGATCTCGACCAGCTCCGGCAGGTCGAGGGCCAGGCAGCGGCGGTGGGCCTCGCGCCGCCGCTCGATCTCGACGGTGCCGGGCCCGGCGTCGCCCCGGAGCACCGCCCGCAGCTCCCGGTGGCGGAGGTGGTGCACGGCGTCGGGCGACGGGAGCACGGCCCGCTCCACCAGCCGGGGGGCGGCCGCCCCCAGCAGGCGGCGCAGCTCGTCCCACAGCACGACGGCGGGCAGCTTGCCGTTCTCCCGGCTGGCCATCATCGCCTGCGACTTCTTGAGCGCCGCCCGCACGATGGGCAGCTTCACCTTCGGCACCCGGCCGGCCAGCTCGGCCTCGGCCGCGGCCCGGATGGCCGGGGCGTCGTCGGCGAGGTCGCCGCGCCGCAGCTCCAGCCGGACGGTGTCGAGGACGGGCCGGGGGTCCATCCGCCAGCTGGGGTTGGCCAGCTCCAGCTCGGCCGGCGCCCGATGGCCGAAGCGGGCCAGGAGCTCGTCGAGGGCGGCGGACGCCGCCCGGCTGGCC
>JAICYE010000432.1 GCA_025934385.1 Acidimicrobiia bacterium
CATCACCGACACGCTGGATTCCTCCGACGCCTGCACCGCCAGCCGGAAGTCCTCCAGGTACTCCGACACCGTGTCGGCCAGGCCGCCCGACTCCTCGGCCAGCGCCTTGGCTGCGGCCTCGCCGGCCAGCTCGGGCAAAGACTCGGCCACGAGCACGACCCGCAGCTCGGCCTCCCGGGAGTCCAGCAGCTCGGCCAGCATGGCCTGCTGGCGGGTGACCGTGCTCACCACCGCATGCAGCTCGTTGCGCAGCTCGTCGAAGGCGTCCTCGAACCACTGGAGGACCTCGGTCCGCGGCGAGGCGCTCCCGTTCGGCGCGGCCCGGGGCGGCAAGGGTGGTGGCTGCGACGTGGTGAACCCGTTGTTGGGCGGCGGCGGTTGGGAGCCGGTGAACCCGTTCGTCGGGGGTGGCGGCGGCGGTGAGAGCGGCGGTGGGAAGGCCGAGGATGGTGACGACAAGGGCGCCGAGGGAGGCGCCGGCGTGGGGCCGGCGGTCGCCTGGCGGGACGCGGACGGCGCCGCGCCGGTGCCGAGGGCCCTGACCCGGCCGGCGCCGTTGCCAGCCAGGGCGGCGACGCTGGTCAACGTGACGGGCCGGGGGCCGCGGGCCCACACGTCGGGGCAGCCGTCGAACAACCCCTGGCAGACCACGCCGCACTCGGGGCAGGCGCACGCCCGCTCGCCCGCCCGCATCGGATGCCCGCAGCCTTCGCGGATCTGGGAGCCGAACTCGTGGCAACGGCCCATCGGTCAATGGTAACCCGGGGGCCCGGCGAACCGGCACACCGCCGGGCAGGCCGCGCGCCAGCTTAGGTCAGAAGCAGGGGTAGTCGGCGTCGAACCCGCCCGACGCGTACTGGGCGTACTTGGCCCGCCCGCCGGTGATGGTCACCGCGCAGTTGGCCTTGGCCGCCTTCTGGCTGCGGGCCCCGGGGACCCACGAGGGGAGGCCGGCGAAGGCCGTCGTCGATCCGACGATGGAGCTCCAGCTCGAGGCGTTGCTGTAGAAGCCGACGGTGCTGACCCCGGCAGCGCGCAAGGCGTCGACGGCGCCCTGCAGCGAATCGGTGTTCGTCGACTGGTCGGTGGACCAGCTGTTGGCGCTCTCCACGTCGAGCCACCAGGGCGCGGCGGACGCCGCACCGCCGCCGGCAACGCCCACGGCGTCGGCGAAGGAGTCCTGGGCGGCGTTCCAGCCGTAGTCGTAGGAGCAGTCAGCGCTCCAGGTGCCGTCGCAGGCACGTGGCGCTTGTTGGCCGGCCGGCCAGTGGGTGGACACGGCCGGGCCGGGATTGGCGGTGTTGGCGTACAACTGGACCTTGGCCTGGCTGGTCGACGACGAGCGCTGGGCCCAGGCGTACTCGGCGGCCAGGCATGGGTTGGGCGAATAGGCGATCCCGTCGTTGACACCGACGATCCCGAAGGCCGGCGCGCCCGGGAGCGCCCCGCCGCACTGCGGGTAGGAGACGTCGTAGCCGACGACGGCCGCCCCCGGCGGCGCGGCCAGGGCGGCGCTCGGCGCCCCGAGGACCGCGACGGCGACCAACGTGGCCAGGAAAACCTTCACTGAAGTCCCCGATCTCCTGCGGAAGGCGTCCGAGCCGTTCGGCGTGCCAGCGGAGCGTCATGGTAGCCACGCCGGCCGACCGGGCGAAGATCAGGCCAGGATCGTCACCGGGACGCCGAGGGGCAGGATGGCGGCGAGGCGGGTGATGCCGGCGTTGCTCATGCGGATGCAGCCATGGCTGATGTCGCGGCCCAGCCCGGAGGGGTCGTTGGTGCCGTGGATGCCGAACTGGCCGTCGCCCCCGGCGAAGTCGTAGAGGACGTCCGAGTACCCGGACAGGCCGTAGGCGTAAGGCCCGTAGGGACCGTCGGGGCCGTCGTCGGGCCGGATCAACTCGGTCGTGTAGTAGAGGCCGCCGGGGGTCGGGGCGTCGGCCGTGCCGACGCCGATGGGCTCGGACACCAGCACCTGCGTCCCCTCGTACGCAGTGATGCGGTGGGCGCCCAGCTCGACGAGGATCGAGAAGTCGTGGGTCACCAGGCTGACCTGGTCGGCGGCGACCCAACCGGTGCTCCCGTTGGGGCGGACGGGCAGCAGCACGTCCAGCCAGCCGGGCCGCTGGTCGACCACGAGCAGGACGAGGGGGGCGCCCGACGCACGCGGGTTGGCCAGGGCCAGGCGGGGCGCGGGGGCGCCCGGCGTGTCGTAGACGGCGAGCTGCGACCCGAGGGCGTGGGCGACGAGGCTGTGCTGCGCCGTCGCCAGCGGCCCCCGGGGGGTGAAGGCGGCCGGCACCGCCGCCGCCGACGTGGAGGGCGAGCTGGATGCGGTGGATCCCGGATCGACGGCACCGGCGACGGTCGCACCCGACGTGGACGTCGTCGCCGGCGGGCCCGCCGGCGTCGCCGGCGCGGCCAGCGTCGTCGTCGTGGGCACCACCGCGGCGGGCGACGCCGAGGTGGGCGGCGCGGCCAGCTCGACCACAGGCGGGGCCGCCGGGCGGTGCGGGGCGTCGTCGTGACGGGCGACGGCGGCGCCCAAGCCCAGGACCAGCGCCCCGGCCGCCACCGCCCCTGCCACCTGCTGCACGGCGGGCGACCCGGCGACCTGGGCGATCACGCTCGCGTTGGCCACGACCCCCGAGTTGGCCGCCACCCGGTCCACCGCTACCCGGTCGATTGGGTCCAGCCATGACGACGACGAGCCCCGTCCCCCGACGCGGGCCGGGTGGTGGTGCCGGTGCCAGGGCCAGAGCCGGCGCAGGCCGGCGACCATCGCCGGCGCGCCAGG
>JAICYE010000433.1 GCA_025934385.1 Acidimicrobiia bacterium
GCCATGACGGGGGCGGCCTCGATGCTGGCCGAGGGCGTCCACTCGATCGCCGACACCGGCAACCAGGGGCTGCTGTTCATCGGCGGCCGCCGGGCCCGGAAACCGGCCACCGGGGCGCATCCGTTCGGGTTCGGCCGGGAGCGGTACTTCTGGAGCTTCGTGGTCGCCGTCGTGCTGTTCACCGCCGGTGGCCTGTTCGCCGTCATGGAGGGCGTCGAGAAGATCCGCCATCCCCACGAGCTGGAATCGTGGCCCTGGGCGGTGGGGACGCTGGCGTTGGCCTTCGCCCTCGAGGCCTCGTCCCTGCGGACGGCCATGCGGGAGAGCCGGGAGCTGAAGGGCGGGCTCGACTGGCCGGAGTTCATCCGCCACGCCAAGGTCCCGGAGCTGCCCGTCGTCCTCCTGGAGGACACCGGCGCGCTGCTCGGCCTCGTCTTCGCCCTCCTCGGCGTCGGCCTGGCCGAGATCACCGGCAACCCCCGCTTCGACGCCGTCGGCAGCCTGGCCATCGGAATCCTCCTCGGTGGCATCGCCTTCGTGCTGGCGGTGGAGACCAAGAGCCTCCTCATCGGTGAGGCCGCTTCGCCCACCGTGCAGGCCGCCATCTGCGCCGCCCTCGAGGGCACGCCGGGCGTCGACCGGGTGATCCACCTCCGCACCGAGCATCTCGGCCCCGACGACCTGCTGGTGGTGGCCAAGATCGCCGTCGACGGCGCCATGCCGTCGGCCGAGACGGCGGCGGTCATCGACCGGGCCGAGGCCGCCGTCCGGGCCGGGGTGCCCGAAGCCCGCCTGATGTTCCTGGAGCCCGACGTCGACCGTAGGATGCCGACCCGAGAAACGGGAGGTCGTTCGTGAGTGTCGTCCGCATCAATGCCATCACGGTCCCGCCGGAGCGGATGGAGGAGTTCGAGAAGCGCTTCGCCAACCGGGCCGGCGAAGTGTCCAAGATGCCAGGCTTCGAGGAGTTCCAGCTGCTGCGGCCGGCCGACGGGCGCGACGTCTGCCTCGTCTACACCCGGTGGAGCTCCGAAGAGGCGTTCAACGACTGGGTCAACAGCGCCGCCTTCCAGCACGGCCACAAGGCGCATTCCACCCAGGGCCCGGTGGGCACGGCCAGCGAGCTGTGGTCATTCGACGTGATCCAGCAGGAGGGCCCGGCCCCGACCCCCGGGGGGACGGGGGGTGTCCCCCCGACAGGTCCGGCGTGAGCCGCTGCAGGGAGACGCCTGATCAACGCCCTCCACCGATTCCATGCCGACTGGGCCTGGCTGGCCATCGTCGGCAACGCCCTGGCCGGACTCGTCGCCCTGGCTGCCTGGCGGGTGCCCCGCCTGCGGGGCCGATGGGTGTGGGCCTCGACGATCGCCGCCGAGGTGGCGCTGCTGGTCCAGGTGGCGACCGGGGCGACGCTGGTGTCGTCGAAGCGCTTCACCGTGCCCCGGTTCCACATGTTCTACGGCTTCGTGGCCTTCATCACGATCGGGATCGCCTACTCCTCCAAGGATTCGATGCGGGGCCGGCTCGAGATGTTCTACGGCATCATCGGGCTGTTCCTCATGGGCGTGGGCATCCGCGCCGTGCTCCAGGTGCGCTGACACGATGGGTGTGCGATGAGCCCGGCTCCCGACCGCCGCCTGCGCGTCCTGCTGCTCTTCGGCGGGCAGTCGGCGGAGCACGACGTGTCCCGGACGAGCGCAGTGGCGGTGGCCCGGGCCCTCGACCCGGCCCGCTACGACGTCGTGCCGGTCGCCATCACCCGGGAGGGTCGCTGGCTGCTGGCCGACCGGGCCCGGGCGGCCCTGGAGAGCGGGCAGTGGCCGGCGGCCTTCGAGGTCGACGGGGCGCCCGTCCGCCTCGCCGAGAAGCGGGCCGGGCTCGGCTCGTCGGTGGTGCGCCTCGAATCCGCCGGCAGCCCGCTGGGGGCCGTCGACGTCGCCTTCCCGCTGCTCCACGGCCCCTACGGCGAGGACGGAACGGTACAGGGCCTCCTGGAGCTGGCCGGCCTGCCCTACGTCGGCTCCGGCGTCCTGGGCTCCGCCGTGGGGATGGACAAGGTGATGATGAAGCGGGCCTTCGCCGCCTGCGGGCTCCCGACCGCCCGGTCGGTTGCCCTGAGAGATGACGGCGTCACCAAGGCCGCGCTCGACGGCTGCGAGGACACGCTCGGCTACCCCTGCTTCGTGAAGCCGGCCAACCTCGGCTCGTCGGTCGGCGTCTCGAAGGCCGCCGACCGGGCCGCCCTCGAGGAGGCGATCGACGTCGCCCTCCGCTTCGACGAGTGGGTCCTCGTCGAGGAGGCGATCACCGGGCGGGAGATCGAGGTGGCCGTGCTCGGCGACCGGCCGCCGGCGGCGTCGCTGCCGGGCGAGATCGTGCCCGGCGCCGAGTTCTACACCTACGAGGACAAGTATCTCGACGGCTCGGCCGAGCTGCGGGCGCCGACCGACCTCGGCCCCGACCGCACCGCCGAGGTCCGGCGGCTGGCCGTGGCGGCCTTCCAGGCCTGCCGCTGCGAGGCGATGGCCCGGGTCGACTTCTTCCTGGAGGATCCCGGCCGCGGCTTCCTCGTCAACGAGGTCAACACGATCCCCGGGTTCACGCCGATCTCGATGTACCCGCGCCTGTGGGACGTGAGCGGCGTGCCCTACCCCGAGCTGCTCGACCGGCTGATCGCCCTGGCCCTCGAACGCCACGAACGGCGGGCCGGCCGGGCCGGCCGGGCCCGCGACGCGTCGCGGGCCGGCGCCCGCCCCGCCCCGGCTACAGGTTGACGACCGGGCAGCTCA
>JAICYE010000409.1 GCA_025934385.1 Acidimicrobiia bacterium
CACCACCGGCACCAGCGCCACGGTGGCCGCCGCTGTCGCCGGGCTGCTGATCGTCTCGGGGCTGCGACGCTGCCGGCGCTCGACCCGGCGCAGGGCCGGAATCTTTGCCGGGGTGCTGGCCGGCGTGGCGGTGGTGTTCAGCGGCGGGGCGGCGCTGGCCGCCGTGCGGGCCAACGGCGACGTCCACGGCGGCATTGACGCCGGGAAGGCCGGGCTCGACGCCGCCCGGACGGGCGACGTCGGGAAGGCCACTGCGCAGTTCGACCACGCCACCGACGCCTTCGGACGGGCCGGTGGCGGTCTCGACCGCTGGTGGGTCCGGCCGGCGCTGGCCGTCCCGATCGTCGGTCAGCAGCTGCAGGCCGCCCGGACGCTCAGCTCGGCCGGGGAGGACCTGGCCGGTGCCGCTTCGTCCTCGGCGTCGGAACTCGACCTCAAGGGGCTGCGGGTCCAGCACGGCGCCATCGACCTGGCCGCCGTCGGCCGGGCGGACGCCGCCCTGGACTCGGCCCGGCAGGCCCTCGACCGGGCCGCGGCCCGCGTCCGGACGGCGATGTCCCCCTGGCTGCTGCCCCCGCTGTCCCAGGCGATCGACGACCTCGACACCCGGATGGCCGAGGCCCACCGGGACGTCGGCACCGCCGCCGACGTCCTCGACCTGGCCGGCCCGATGCTCGGCCGCGACGGCCTCCGCCGCTGGTTCCTGGCCGTCGTCACCCCGGCCGAGAACCGGGCCAGTGGCGGGTTGGTGGGCAACATCGGGGAGGTCACGGCCAGCGGCGGGAAGCTCGACCTCACGGCCGTGGCCCGGGTGGCCCAGCTCAACGAGGCGGTCGACGACGCCGCCGCCGCCAAGGTACTCCCTCCGATCTACGCCGAGGCCTACCCGGAGTGGAAGGTTCCCGCCAAGCTCCAGAACGTGACCGTGGCCGCCGACTTCCCGACCGCCGCCGAGGCCCTCGAAGCGGTCCAGCCACTGGCCGGCCGGGGCGAGGTGGACGGCACCATCAGCATCGACCCGCTGGCCGTCGCCGCCCTGCTGCAGGTGGTGGGCCCGGTCGCCGTTCCGAGCTGGCCGGTGCCGATCGGAGCCGAGAACGCCGCCTCCGTCCTTCTCCACGAGCAGTACGTGGCCCTCGATGGCGACGCCCGGGAGAACTTCCTCGGCGAGGTCATCCACGCCGTCTGGGAGCGGGCCACGACCGGCGACCTCCCCTCGCCGGCCTTGCTGGCCAGGGCGCTGGGGCCGGCCGTCCGGGGCCGTCACATCCAGCTCCACAGCCGGCGGGCCGGGGAGCAGGCCGCGCTCGGCCGTCTCGGTGCCGATGGCGCCGTCCGGAACGCCGGGGGCGACCACCTCGGGCTGGTGACCGACAACGCCTCCCAGAGCAAGATCGACTGGTTCCTGCGGCGATCGGTCGACTACCACCTCCGCTACAACCCCGGGTCGGGGTCGGCCGACGCCACGGTCAAGGTCACCCTCACCAACGACGCCCCCGCCTCGGGCGAGCCGGCCTACGTGCTCGGCGGCGGGGTGGCGCCGCCGGGTTACAGCCGTCAGATCATGCAGCTCTATACGCCTCTCGACCTCGTCTCCGCCACGGTGGACGGGCGCCCGCCGCCCACCGCCAGTGTCCGGTCGCTGGGCGCCCGGGGGAATTGGGCCCACGAGCTCGACGTCGCCGTCCCGCCGAAATCGGCCTCCACGATCGAGCTCCACCTCACCGGCCACCTCGCCTCCCGGGGCGGACGGCTGACGCTCGATCTGGTCCGCCAGGCGGCCGTCCGGGCCGACCACGTCACGGTCACCGTCGATGTGGCCGGAGGATGGCGCATCACCGGCGGTGATCTGAACGGTCATGGAACGACGGCCATGACGACGCGAGAACTGGACCAGAATGAGCAACTTTTGACGGAAATCACCCGAAAATGATTTACGGGAGAGCCGTCGAATAGGTAGTGACAGGGCGATCTCCGTCCGTCATACTCCGCTGCGAAAACCACGCTGAGTGAATCGCGAAGGCTGGGCTCTCATGGGCGACAAACTCCGAAAATTGGCTATTGCCGTGCTCCTCGCCGGGTCGGCGGCCGTGCTGGTCGCGGCTCCGGCGGAGGCGAGCCGGGAGCCGAAGCCGACGACCACCACGACGACCGCACCGAGCTACGTGCCGCCGCCGAAGTACGGGCAGAACCCGCACCCCGTCCTTCCCGACGAGCCCAACCCCTATGCCGGGGCGCCGCAGGTCGTGCCGGTGGTCCTGCCCCAGGTGACCACGCCCGCCTCGCCCGGCGACCAGAACGCCGGCGACAACTCCGGTCGGGGCGTGCCCCCCGGCGACAGCGTCCTCGGTGAGACCGACACCAAGCCGGCGGTCCCGTCCAACCACGCCGGGGTCCTCGGAGGCGTCCTCTCCCGGACGGGCGCCAACACCCTTCCTCTCGTCCGTGCCGGTTTGGCCGCCCTCGCTCTGGGCGGCGGCCTCCTGATCCTGGCCCGCCGCCGGCGCGCCGGCGCCCGGGAGGCCTGACAGCGGGCTGATCGGCCAGCACCTTCCCTATCCATTTGACCTATTTGACCCCCGAGCATTGCTCAAGTACTAGGGCGGATGTGGACGACGTGAACGACATGAACGAAACACCGGACATCGTCGAACAGGCATTGCGGGCGTCGATGAAACGCCGCGACTTCCTGACGAAGGCGGCGGCGGCCGGTGCCATCACCTGGGCGGCGCCGGTCATCCTCTCCCGTCCCGCCTTCGCGGCGGAGGGAGGCGGCGGCACGCCGAAGTGCCGGCCGACGTTCAGCTTCACGTGCACGTCGTTTGACTGCGGTCAGGGCGGGAAGCACTACCCGGGGTTCATCGTGAACACGACCAAGTGCCCGTGCTCGACGACCAGCCAGCAACCCCAGACGTGCATCAAGATAACGGGCCTGACGGCCTGCACCAGCGATGTCACGGTGTACGCCAATGGGACGACGTGCCAGGG
>JAICYE010000464.1 GCA_025934385.1 Acidimicrobiia bacterium
CCCTGCTGCACCTCTCGGGCTACGACCTGCCACTCGACGAGCTGCGCCGCTTCCGCCAGTGGGGCTCGGCCACCCCCGGCCACCCCGAGTTCGGCCAGACCCCGGGAGTGGAAACGACCACCGGGCCCCTCGGCCAGGGAGTCGCCACCGCCGTTGGCTTGGCCCTGGCCGAGCGGATGGCAGCCGCTCGCTACAACGCCGTCGGCGAGGAACCCGTCGTCGACCATCGCACCTTCGTCATCTGCTCCGACGGCGACCTCATGGAGGGTGTGAGCGGAGAAGCGGCGTCCCTCGCCGGGCACCTGGGCCTCGGCCGGCTGGTGGTCCTCTACGACGACAACGGCGTGACCATCGACGGCCCCAGCGACTTGGCCTTCACCGAGGACGTGGGCGGCCGCTTCGCCGCCTACGGCTGGCACGTCACCCGGCCCGTCGACGGCGAAGACGTGCCCGCCTTGGAGGCGGCGCTCGCCGAGGCCTTGGCGGAGCAGGGACGGCCCAGCCTCATCACCGTGCGAACGACCATCGGCTACGGCGCACCGACCAAAGCCGGTACCTCAGCCGCCCACGGCGCTCCGCTCGGCGCCGCGGAGCTGGCCGCCACCAAGGCCCGATTCGGCTGGCCCGAGGAGCCATTCACGGTACCCGCCGACGTGCAGGCAGCCTTCGCCCGCCTGGCGGCCAACGGCCGGGAACGCCGCCTGGCCTGGGAAGCCCGCGGAGCGGCCTGGGCCATGCGGCACCCGCGGCGAGCCCGCGAATGGGGCCGCGCCCTCGCTCGGCGCATCCCTGACGGCGTCCGTGACAACCTCCCCCGCTTCGAGGAGGGAACCTCGCTGGCCACTCGGACGGCGTCGGGGGCGGTTCTCGCCGCCTTGGCCGAGCGGATCCCCGAACTGGTGGGGGGCTCCGCCGATCTGGCCGAGTCCACCAACGTGGCCTTCCCCGGTCCAGCGGTCAGCGCCGGTGACTACGCCGGACGGGTCATCCACTTCGGTGTCCGGGAACACGCCATGGCCGCCGTCGCCAACGGGCTCGCCCTCCACGGCGCCTTCCGCCCGGTCGTCTCCACGTTTTTGGTGTTCTCCGACTACCTCCGTCCCGCCCTGCGCCTCTCGGCCCTCATGGGCCAGCCGGTCATCTACGTGTTCACCCACGACTCGGTCGGCCTGGGCGAGGACGGGCCCACCCACCAGCCGGTCGAACACCTCGCTTCATTGCGGACCATTCCCAATCTGGCCGTGATCCGCCCCGCCGACGCCCACGAGACCGCCGAAGCCTGGACGGTGGCGCTGGCTCGTACAGCCGGGCCTACCGCCCTCATCCTTTCTCGCCAGGCCCTCCCCGTGCTGCCTCCCGGTGGCGCCGGATGGCTCACGCGCCATGGCGCCCGGGTGCTGCGACACGGCGATGACCGTCTCGACGTCGCCCTGGTCGCCACCGGCTCGGAGGTGGGCCCGTCCCTCGCCGCTGCCGAGGACCTCGCGGCGTTGGGCGTGTCGGCCCGGGTGGTGTCGATGCCGTGGCGGGAACGGTTCCTCGGCCTTCCCCAGCCTGACCGGACGGCGCTGCTGCCCCCCGGCGTGCCCCGGCTGGTGGTCGAGGCCGCCGCCCCCGACGGGTGGCGCGACGTCACCGGCGATTTGGGGGAGATCCACGCCCTGCGCCGCTTCGGCGCCTCCGCCCCCGGCGCCGTGGTCCTGGCCGAACTCGGGTTCTCCGTCGATGCTGTCGCCTCCGCCGCCCTCGAACTCCTGGCCGGGAGGGACGACCGGTGACCACCACCGAGCAGCCGCCGCGAGCCGGCTGGCGCCGGCACAGCCTCCCCCTCCCGCCGGTGTTCGCCGTCTTTCCCTGGATCGACGAAGCCTTTCCCTGGATCGACGAAGCCGCCTGCCGCGGCCGGAGCGACGTGTTCTACGGCCCCGCTGGCGAACGGCGCGAGGGGCGCGACGAGCGCGAGGCCCGGGCGCCCGAAGGTGAAGGCGCGCTGTGATCCCCACCGCCGTGGCCGAGACATCCGGGGATCCCACCATCGAGACGACCGGGGTGGCCGGCCTGGCCCTCCCGCTGCTCCGGGCCACCCAGGCGGCGGCGCTGGCCTGCCTCGACTGGGTCGGCCGCGACGACCCCAAGGCGGCCGACGGCGCCGCCGTGGCCGCACTCCGGGCCGGCCTGTCCCGCCTCCCCGGCCGGGCCCGGGTGGTGATCGGAGAGGGCGAAAAGGATGACGCCCCGATGCTGTACAGCGGGGAGGTGCTGGGAACGGGCGCCGGACCGGCCTGCGACATGGCCGTCGACCCGCTCGAAGGGACCCGAATCTGCGCCCGCGGCCAGGACGGCGCCGTCAGCGTCATCGCCGCCGCCCCACCCGAAAGCCTGTGGGCCACCCCGGGGTGGTACATGGAGAAGCGGGTGGTCGGACCGGCGGCCGCCGGCGCCGTCTCCCTCGACGCGCCGGTGGAGGACAACCTGGCCTCCCTGGCGGCGGCGCTGGGCAAACCCGCCCAGGAACTCGTCGTGGGGATCCAGGACCGGCCCCGCCACGAGGCGCTGATCGCCGCCGTCCGTCGGGCGGGAGCGGCCGTCGCCCTCTTCGGTGACG
>JAICYE010000132.1 GCA_025934385.1 Acidimicrobiia bacterium
ATGACCGCCCGCAGCGTGCCGTCGGCCAGCTCCACGGCGTCGTAGAAGTCGCCGCCGAGGACGTCGCCGCCGCCGCCCGGCCGGTAGACGGTGGCCACCTCGAGGTCGTCGCTGCGGAGCAGCGGCCGGGGCAGCAGCCCCCGCTGGATCCGCTCGTTGGCCTTCCGGCGGACGTTGGCCTCGAACAGCCGGCGGGTGGCGATGTCGGCCCGCCGCCGCTCGATGGCGTAGCGGACCGACCGGCCGAGCAGCGAGGCGTCGACCTCGGCCTTGATCAGGTAGTCCTGGGCGCCGCTGGCCACGGCCAGCGCCCCCCGGCTGCGGTCGGCCAGCCCGGTGAGGACGATGACCGCCACCTGCCCGTCGGCGGCCAGGATCGTCCGCAGGCCCTCGAGCCCGAAGCTGTCGGGGAGGTTGAGGTCGAGGAGGATGCAGTCGGCCCGCGCCAGCCGGGGCAGCGCCTCGGCCACCGATATCGCCCGGTCGAGCTCCACGTCGAGGTCGGTCTCCGACAGCAGCTCCTCGACGAGGAGGGCGTCGCCCGGATCGTCCTCCACCAGCAGCACCCGCACCGGCCCGTCGCCGCCGCCTTCGGGCGTGGCGTTCGAGCCCGGCCTCGCAGCGAGGGCAGCGGGCTCGAGGATCTCGGAGGTGTCCGGCAGTCTCGTGGTCCCCGTGCGTCCCGCACCCGCTGGTTTGAGCGCGTTCGGGGTGGAGGATAGTCGGCGCCGTAGGCTCCCCCGACCATGGAGCTCGACCTGTACTGCACCGAGCCGCACCCGGCCCGGATCGGCGAGATCGCCCGCCAGGCCCAGGCCGCCGGGTTCGCCGGGCTGTGGGTGACCGAGGCGGCCCACAACCCCTACATCGCCTCCGCGCTGGCCGCCGAGGGCGCCGACCGGCTGGTCATCGGCACCGACGTCGCCATCGCCTTCCCCCGCAGCCCGATGGTCACCGCCCAGGCGGCCTGGGACCTCGCCGCCCTGTCCGGCGGCCGCTTCATCCTCGGCCTCGGCACCCAGGTGAAGGCCCACCTGGAGAAGCGGTTCTCCGTGCCCGGCGACCGGCCGGCGGCCCGCATCCGGGAGTACATCCTGGCCCTGCGGGCGATCTTCGACGCCTTCGCCGGGCGGGAGAAGCTGCGCTTCGAGGGGGAGTTCCACCGCTTCTCGCTGCTGACCGACTTCTTCGACCCCGGCCCGATCGAGGTCGCCGACCCGCCGATCTACCTGGCCGGCGTCAACGAGCGGCTGGCCCGGGTGGCCGGCGAGGTGGCCGACGGCTTCTGCGTCCACCCGCTCAACTCGCCGGAGTACCTGCGGGCGGTGGTGCGCCCGTCCCTCGAGGAGGGGGCCAAGCAGGCCGGCCGCGACCCCGGGATGGTCAAGGTCGTGGCCCCGGTCTTCGCCATCGTCGGCGATCCCGGGCCCGAGCTCGAGCGCCAGCGCGACGCCGTCCGCCTCCAGATCGCCTTCTACGGGACGACACCGTCCTACGGACGGGTATTCGAGGTCCACGGCCGGGAGGGCATCACGGCCCGGCTGGGGGCGGCGCTGCGGGCCGGCGACCACGCCAAGCTGGCCGCCGAGATCGACGACGAGCTGCTCGATGCCTTCTCGGTCACCGCCCCGTGGGACGGGCTGGCCGGCGCCCTCCGCCGCCGCTTCGACGGCCTGGCCGACCGCGTCTTCCCCTACCACGCCCCCGGCCTGTCCGACCCGGCGGTGGCGGAGCGGTGGCGGGCCGTGACGGCGGCCTTCGCCGGGCGCTAGGTCCGCGGCCGGCGCCTGCCGCATATCAAGCCTTCCACCGCAGTGCCCGATCACCACCTGTCGTGCTGAGGGCCCTGTAGGGACCCCAATCACGACCGGTCGTGCTGGGGATGGGCTCGCCGCGTGCCGCGCCTCGAGCGCGTCACCAGGAGAGTGGCGGGAAGGGAATCGGTATTCTCTCGCCGGGGAGGGATGCGACATGAGACGGATCGGGCTGGCCATCGGCACCGCCCTGCTGACGGCGGCGGCGTTGTTCCCGCCGCCGGCGCTCGCCGCCGGCCCGCCGCCCGGCGGCTGCCACGGCCACGACGGCTACCAGTGGTCCGACGGGCAGGGCGGCTGGTACGAGTGCCAGGGCGGCATCGCCCGGCACCACGGCTGCCCGCCGGGCAGCAACCGGCACCCGGCCGGCGACAGCAAGGGCTACTGCGCCTGACGGAGCGCCAAGTCAGACCGCCCGGGCCGCCAGGATGTCCCGGATCTGGGCCAGGTGCTCGAGGGCGTGGACCCGGAGCACGGCGGTGTAGGCCCGCCAGTCGAGCTCCTCGATCCACTCCCCCGGCTCGCCGTCGACCTTGACCCAGATCACGGCCGGAGCGGTCGGCTCCCCGGGAGCCGGGGCGGGGCCGGCGGCGGCCGCCTCGAGAATGTCGCCGTGGAGCCTGGAGATCTCGGCCACCAGCCACGGCCAGGGCCGGCGGTGCGGTGCCCGGGACCGCAAGCTGGCGGCGATCGGCGGGCCGGACGGCCGCTCGCCGACGACAAGGCATCGCAGCTCGTCGAGGTTGGGCCGCTCCGTCTCGAGGAGGTGGTCGACGACGTCGCGGACGGACCACTGGCCCGGGCCGGGAGCGGCGGTGGCGGTCTCGGCCGGGAGCTCGGCCAGCAGCCCGTCGAGGGTGGCGTAGGCGCCGGCCAGCTTCTCATGCACTGCGGCCGGCGGAGCGTCGGTCCCGCGACTTCGGATATGGGTCAGGAACCGGTCGCGGACGGATTCGAAGGTCTCGGCGGGAGCGGTCATGGCGGTTCGACCTCAGAGGACGGGCAGGGGTGACGGCTCGCCCAGCCACATGCCACCGGCCATCTCCCGCATCCGGTTCTGGCCCATGATGTGCTGGCCGATCGTGATGAGGTCGCGCCGGTGCCGGTCGAGAGGGCAGGCCCGGTACACCGACTGCGACCCGACCTCCTCGTAGAGCAGGGCCACCGCCTCGCGGCACGTCTGGAAGGTGTGGGGGAAGCTGCCGGCCAGTGCCGCCCGCTGGTCGAGCGTGGGCGGGTCACCGGCGATCAGGGTGTCCCACACCGAGCCGAGCACGTCGTAGTGATAGCTGCGGGCCGAGCCCACCATGGCCTCCGCCCGGGCGACGGCGGCCCGCACCCGGGTGTCGTCGCGGGCGGGCCGCAGGTCGGGGAGGATGATCTTGTCGGCCCAGATCCCCTTGGCGACGTCGAGGGCGGCGCGGGCGATGCCCAGCGGCACGCCGGGGGCGTTGGCGATGAACATCCCCGGCCAGGCGTAGAGGGGCCCGTCGCGGCGGGAGCCGTCGGCGAGGGCGAAGGTCCGCTCGGCCGGGACGAACAGGCCCTCGGCGGCATAGTCGCAGCTGCCGCTGCCGGCCAGGCCGGTGGAGTGCCAGGTGTCGATGACCTCGACGTCCGACTTCGGCATGAGGGCGACGCGCCACTCCGGCCGCCCGCCGGGACCCGTGACCATGGCGCCGTCGTCGAAGGCCACGGCCCCGGCCGCCACCACCTCGGCGTGGTGGATGCCGCTGGCGAAGGTGAAGCGACCCGAGAGCCGGTAGCCGCCGGCGGGGCGGTCGACGTCGAGGCGGCCGTTGGGGACGATCCCGCCGGCGGTCACGGCGTCGAGGTCGGGGTACAGGGCCCGGCCGACGGCGTCGTCCAGGAAGGCGGAGTAGAACCCGCTGTCGGAGCCGATCATGGCGCACCAGCCGGCCGACCCGTCGGCCGCCGACAGCGTCTCGATGATCTCCGTCTGGGTGATGATGTCGACCTCGGGGCCGCCCCAGGCGGCCGGCATCGGGAGGCGGAAGGCGCCGGCCGAGCGCAGCCCGTCCACCGTGTCGGGGCCGAGGCGGCGGAGGCGCTCGTTCTCGGCCGCCTGCTCCCGCAGCCGGGGCCCGAGGGCCACGGCGTTGGCCAGGATCTCTTGGCTCTTCACGGACGGGCCGGGCCGCTAGAGGCGGGCCCAGGTCTCGGCCACGGCCAGGAAGGCGCTCGAGCCGACGGGCGGGCCGTCCTTGATCCGGGGCGTGCCCGGCACGACGGAATGGCCGGCCTCGATGCGGGCCGACCGGCAGGGGGCGTAGACGTTGCACAGCGACCAGGGGACGTTGCCGAGCCGCAGCCCCTGGTCGAGGAGGCGCCGCCGGTCGAGGACGCCGGTGATGTGCACGGTCACGTCGCCGGCCGAGGCGTGGAGGCCGGCGGTCAGATCGACGTCGATCTTGACCGCCGCCCGCTCCACCGTCGGCCGGGCGGGACGGTCGAAGTGGGCCAGCTCGCTGAAGTGGGTGACGAAGGTGTCGAACAGCCACCGGCCGAGCAGCGGCGGGTCGCACAGCACCCGGAGCTCGCCGGGCCGGCACAGGACGATGGCGCCGCCCGGCCCTTCCTGCGACCAGTCGACCTGCCACACCGACACGAAGGCGGTGGCCTCGTCGCCGTCCCACAGCAGGGCGGCGGGATTGGCGCCGACGAAGGCGAGTTCATGCCCCATAGGAGGGCGAAGCTACACCTGGGGGCTTCACCAGCCTCCCCCGAGGGGCTCTGGTCAGCTGTGGCCGGAAGGCGTGACCATCGGGCCCGACGCCTCCATCCGCTCCGTCCACCACCCCCAGGCCGCCGACCGCCACTGCTCGTGGAGCCGGTGGAACAGTTCCGCCGCCCGGTAGCCGCTCCAGCCGCGGGGTAGGAGGTCACCCGGAAGGTCGGGGTCGAGGAAGGGGAAGCGGCGCCACTCGTGGACGAGGCGGACCTGCTGCACGAAGGCGTCGTAGGCCGAGCCGGGTTGGGAGACCGCCCCGAACCGGTCGAGGAAGGCGTCGTAGGCCACGCCGATGTCGGTCAACGGCCAGGTGGAGGCGACCATCTCGGGCACGTCGCCGATACCGCCGGGCAGGGCCACGAACGAGCGGGCGGCCCCGGCGAGGTGGAGGTCTTCGAGCACCTCCTTGGCCTCGACCTCCCGGTCGACCCAGGGGCTGACCCAGGTGCCCGAGCCGATCGAAGCGAAGCCGGCCCAGCCGAGCCGGGTCCGCATCCGGTGGCGGAGATCACGCTGCGACTCCGGGACCGACACGAAGAGCAGCAGCCAGCGGCCGTCCCAGGGGCGGGGCTCCCGGTGCAGCGAGTAGATGCGGCGGGTCCCCTCGGCCAGGAGGCGGTGGGCGGCGTCGGACAGGGCCCAGCGGGTGCGACGGCCGATCCGCTCCGACTCCAACAGGCCCCGCTCCGCCGACCGCCACACGGCCTGGCGGGCGGTGCGCTCCTCGACGCCGAGGGCGCCGAGGGCGTCGAGCAGGGCCGCCGTCCACACCCGGCCGCCGACCGGGAGGACGAACTCGCCGAGCACGGTCAGCAGGTAGCCCCGGGTCGACGGGACCCCGAGCGCCTGGCTGCGCCGGGCCCACTGCTCGCTGGGTACGGCCTCGGTCACGCTCCGAGAATGACACGCAATCTAATCTTCTACAGTATCTTGCCGTAGCGCCACAGTAATGTAGAATGTTAAGATGACGAACGACCAGGGGGGCGGCACCGTGTCAAACGAGCGCAACGAGCAGCCCGTGACCTTCGACCGGCATCCCTCGACGTACCGGCACTGGAAGCTGGAGATCGAGCCGCCGCTGGCCCGGTTGACGATGGCGGTCGACGCCGAGGGTGGCCTCAACGAGGGCTACCAGCTCAAGCTGAACTCCTACGACCTCGGTGTCGACATCGAGCTCTACGACGCGGTTCAGCGGCTCCGGTTCGAGCACCCGGAGGTGCGGGCGGTGGTCGTCACCGGCGGGCTCGACAAGATGTTCTGCGCCGGGGCCAACATCCAGATGCTGGCCGGGGCCAGCCATCACCACAAGGTGAACTTCTGCAAGTTCACCAACGAGACGCGCAACTCCATCGAAGACGCCAGCGGCGGGTCGCAGCAGGTCTGGCTGGCCGCCGTCAACGGCACGGCCGCCGGCGGCGGCTACGAGCTGGCGCTGGCCTGCGACGACATCCTGCTGGTCGACGACCGGTCGTCGGCGGTGTCGCTGCCCGAGGTGCCGCTGCTCGGCGTGCTGCCCGGAACGGGCGGGCTGACCCGGGTCGTCGACAAGCGCCACGTCCGCCGCGACCTGGCCGACGTCTTCGCCACCCGCACCGAAGGTGTGCGGGGTGCCCAGGCGGTGGAGTGGGGTCTGGTCGACGCCGTCGCCCCCCGCACGAAGTTCGAGGAGGAGGCCCGCGGCCGGGCGCTGGCCCGGGCGGAGTCCTCCGACCGGCCGGCCGACGCCGGCGGCGTGGAGCTGACGCCGCTCCGGCGCTCGGTCGAGGGATCGGTTATCCGCTATCCCAACCTCGAGGTCCGCCTCGACCGGGAGCTCGGGGCGGCGTGGTTCACGCTGCTCGGCCCGTCCGGCGGATCGGTCCCGTCCTCCACCGGGGCCATCACCGGAGCGGGGCCCGGGGG
>JAICYE010000462.1 GCA_025934385.1 Acidimicrobiia bacterium
CCAGTAGATCATGACGTTGGTCAGCAGGAAGTCCTTGCTGAAGCGGGACTCGATGTCGCCGCCGCAGTCGCTCCAGGCCCGGAACTTCTCGACGATCCAGCCGGCCAGGCCGACGGGGGAGTCGGTCAGGGCGTAGGCCAGCGTCTGGGGCCGGGTCCCCTGGATCCACTGGTAGCCCACCCCGTCCTTGAACCACCGGTTGAGCATCGCCTGGGCGGCCCGCTCCTCCTCGGTGGCGTCGCCCTCCTGCCCGGGCTTGACCCCCGGCCGGGTGAACAGGAGGTTGACGTGGAGGCCGGCCACCTCGTCGGGGCGCTGCTCGGCCACCCGGGTGACGACGCCGGCGCCCCAGTCGCCGCCCTGCACGCCGAAGCGCCGGTAGCCCAGCACCGACGTCATCAGCTCGCCGAGGATCGCCCCCATGGCCTCGATGTTGCAGCGCCGCTGCCCGGGCCGGAACGAGAAGCCGTAGCCCGGCAGCGACGGCGCCACCACGGTGAAGGCGTCGGCCGGGTCGCCACCGAAGCGGGCCGGGTCGGTGAGCAGCGGGATGATCCGGGAGAACTCCCAGAACGACCCCGGCCAGCCGTGACAGAGCAGCAGCGGGAGCGGCGCCGGCCCCTGGCCCTCGACGTGGAGGAAGTGGACGTCGACGTCGCCGGCGGTGGCCAGGAACTGGGGGAACTCGTTGATGGCCTTCTCCTGGGCCCGCCAGTCGAAGCCCTCCCGCCAGTAGGCGACGAGCTCCTGGAGGTAGGCGAGATCGGTGCCGTAATCCCAGGTCCCGTCCGAGCCGGGGGGCTCGTCGGGCCACCGCACCCGGTCCAGCCGGGCCTGGAGGTCGGCGAGGACGTCGTCGCCCACCGCCACCCGGAAGGGGCGCACCCCGTCGCCGCTCATGACGCTTATCCTGCTACAGACGGCCGCCGGGGGCAGACTGGCGGCCATGGAGCGCATCCCCTACGACGAGTTCGGCTACTTCGCCGACAACGCCGCCGAGTTCGGCCTGCCGTGGGACGGCCCGCCGGCCGTCCGCCGGGAGTTCGTCGAGGTCCGCCCCGGCTGCCGGCTCTCCGCCCTGGTCTGGGGGACCACTCCGCCGGAGATCGTCCTCCTCCACGGCGGCGCCCAGAACGCCCACACCTGGGACACGGTGGCCCTGGCGCTCCGCCGCCCCGTGGTGGCGGTGGACCTGCCGGGCCACGGCCACTCCGACGCCGGGGCGCTGGCCGGCGGTGGTGGCCGGATGTCGATCGACGACCTCGCCGCCGACGTCGCCGGGGCGGTGGCGGCGCTCGCCCCTGACGCCGCCGGCGCGGTCGGCATGTCGCTCGGTGGGCTCACCGCCCTGGCCCTGTCCCGCCGGGGGCCGGAGCTGGTGCGGCGGCTGGTGCTGGTCGACGTCCTCCCCAGCCTGGACCCCCGGGGCACGGCGGCCATCTCGGCCTTCATCCACGGGCCGGAGAGCTTCGCCAGCTTCGACGAGATCCTGGCCCGGACCATGGCCCACAACCCCACCCGGTCGGAGTCGTCGCTGCGGCGGGGGATCCTCCACAACGCCCTCCAGCGGGAGGACGGCAGCTGGGTGTGGCGCTACGCCCGCCACCGCGACGGCGGCCTGGTCGCCGAGCCAACGGCCGGGGACGGCGCGGGGGCCGGCGCCGGGGCGGGTGACCGCTTCGAGGGGCTGTGGGAGGCGGTCTCGGCGCTCACGGTGCCGCTCATGCTGGTGCGGGGGATGGCGGCGGGGTCGGTGGTGAGCGACGACGCCGAGAAGGAGCTGCTGGCCCGCCGGCCCGACGCCCGGGTCGAGCCCGTGGCCGGCGCCGGCCACAGCGTCCAGGGCGACCGGCCGGTGGAGCTGGCCGGCCTCATCCACAGCTTCATCCCCTGACGCGCCGGGCCGGCCTCGACCGGGGCAAGCGGGCGGATCACCGCGACCGGTGGCGCCGGACGGGCGTCGACGGCCGTGAACGCCCGGCGTGTCGCGACCGGTCGCACCCTCCGGTGGGCCGAACCTAAAGCCTGAAGTTCAGGTTCAGCATGAAGCCAAAGGCCGAGACGGGCGGCCGTCGGCCCGCGCTGCCAGGCGCGCGCCGGCACCGCACGCATCTTGCTGCGGACGGGCGGTGCGGCCGCCGGCTCATCCCGGGAGCACCGGCACGGACGGCGGCGGGCGGAAGAACCGGCTGCTGAAGCTGATGCCCGTGCCGGAGGACGGGGCGTGGTTCCCGACGACCCGGTTGCTCCCGACGGTCACGTCGATGTCGGGGGTGCCGCTGTCGACGCCGGCCCCGACCACGCCGCCGGCGTCGCCCTGCCCGGCCGATACCGAGGCACCGGCGAGCGGCGCGGGCTGCGGCGGCTGGTGTCCGGACGCCGGCGGCGGCGACTGGCCGCCGCCATGGCCACCGGCCGACGGGGAGCCGGCCGAACCACCGGGCGGCGATGCCTGGCCCGGCTGATTCGAGCCGGCCTGGCCGCTTCCGGCGCTCCCGTAGGCGGCGCTCCCGTAGGCGGCGTTCCCGCCAGCGCCGGGCGAACCGGCCGTCGATCCGGCCGAGCCGGCGGCGGCCGCAGCCCGGTTCGGACTGGCGGGCGTTGCCGCCGAGCCGCCGATCAGGC
>JAICYE010000506.1 GCA_025934385.1 Acidimicrobiia bacterium
CACTTCCAGGCGGTCCGCCCGGTGGTGGAGGCGGCCATCGCCGCCCGGCCGGAGATCGAGCAGGCCGTGGCCGAGGTCCGCCGGCTGGCCGTGGCGGCCCGGGAGGCGGCGGCCGAGCTGATGGCCGGGGTGGCCGGCCCCCCGGCACCGACCGATCCGGATCCGTCGGGACCCTACCGGGTGGAGTCGCTGGAGGAGGCGGCGGCGACGTCCGTGGCCGAGGGCGAGGCGATCGAGGCGGCCGAGTCCGTGTTCCAGCCGCCGGAGGAGACGCCGATCCCCGACCGGCGCTTCGGGATCCTGCCCCGGCGGGACCGCTAGCCGGTCGGGCGCAGCGCCTCGACCAGGCGGGCGCGCCCGCCGGCGATCAGCCCGCCGACCGGCCCGGGGAGGCGGGGCAGCAGCTCGAGGACGCCGGTCACCGGGGCGGCCTTGGCCTTGACCTCGCCCAGGACGGCCTGCGCCTGCCGGCCGGCGGCGTCGAGTTCCGAGTTGAGCCTCCGGGCCAGGTCGCGGCGGCGGGTCTGGACCTGCTGGAGGGCCAGAACGCCGAGGCCGACGGCGGTGTAGCCGGCATCCTGCACGGCCCTCGGCACCATGGCTCCATCCTTCCTGTCAGCGGCTTCTGCTGCCGATCGCGTCCAAACCGTGTAACGAAAGCTAGCAGAAGGCCCTCCTGCATCGGGACCCTTCCGGCGGACGGGCGGATACCTTTCTCCAGCGATGGCAACCCGACTCGTCGTGGCGCTGGTCGTCGTCGTCGTGGCCGTCGTCGCCGCCCGGCTGCTGGAGCGGCGCCGGCCGGCGCCGCCCACCCGTGACGCCTACCCCGTCCCGGCTCAGCTCGACCGGCTCGACTTTCCCCGGCCCGACGCTCCCTGGCTCTTCGTGCTGTTCTCGTCCCAGACGTGCGACTCCTGCCGGCCGATGGCCGACCGGGTGGCGGCCCTGGAGTCCGAGACCGTGGCCACCGTTGAGGTCGAGGCGTTCGCCGACAGGGAGCTGCACCGCCGCTACCGGATCGACGGCGTCCCGATGGTCGTGCTGGCCGACGGCGAAGGAGTCGTGCGGGCGGGCTTCGTCGGCTCGGTCGATGCCTGGGAACTCGAGGAAGCCCTGGCCACCGCCCGCGGCGACGAGACCTGAGCGCCGCCGGCGTCAGGTCGATTCGGCGGGGCGGGGGCGGGGCGTGGCCGGGCGGCGGGGGGTGCGGGTGGCGGCGTCGCCGTTGGGCTCGGCGGGCGGGCCGGCCGGGGCGACCGGCGTCGGGGCGATGGCGGCTCCGTCGGCGGCGCCGTCGGCAGCGGTGGAATCGGGCTCGATCCGGGGCACCCGGCGCGATCCGCCGACGCGCCGGCCGGCGGCCTCGTCGACGAGCCGGGCGACCTCCAGGCCGTCGATCGTCTCGTGCTCCAGCAGGGCGGCGGCCACCGCGTCGAGGCCCTGGCGGTGCTGGCGCAGCACCCGCCGGCCCCGCTCCTCCTGCTCCCGGAGGATTCGCTCCACCTCCTCGTCGATCACCCGGGCGGTGTCGTCGGAGTAGTCGCGGGTGTGCATGAGGTCCTCGCCGAGGAAGACGGCGCCCTGTGAGCCCCAGGCCATCGGGCCGATGCGGCTCGACATCCCCCACTCCCGGACCATCTTCCGGGCCAACTCCGTGCAGCCGACGAGGTCGTTGTTGGCGCCGGTCGAGAGCTGCTCGTAGACGGCCTCCTCGGCCAGGCGGCCACCGAGGCGCACGACCAGCGAGTCCTCGATGTAGTCCTGCCGGTAGATGTGCTTCTCCTCCAGCGGCAGCTGCTGGGTCACGCCCAGGGCCATCCCGCTGGGGAGGATCGTGACCTTGTGGACGGGGTCGGCGTTGGGCAGCACGTAGGCGAGGACGGCGTGACCGCCCTCGTGGTAGGCGATCACCTCCTTCTCCCCGTCGGACAGCGCCATCGACTCCCGCCGCTGGCCCATCAGCACCCGGTCGCGGGCGTCTTCGAAGTCTCGGGCGGCCACCTTGTCGGCGCCCCGGCGGACGGCGTACAGGGCGGCCTCGTTGACCAGGTTGGCCAGGTCGGCGCCGCTCATGCCCGGCGTCCCCCGGGCCACGACGTCGAGGTCGACGTCGGGCCCGATGCGCTTGTCCTTGCAGTGCACCTGGAGGATGGCCAGCCGCTCGGTCTGCGTCGGCAGCGGCACGACGATCTGGCGGTCGAACCGGCCGGGGCGCAGGAGCGCCGGGTCGAGGATGTCGGGCCGGTTGGTGGC
>JAICYE010000493.1 GCA_025934385.1 Acidimicrobiia bacterium
CGGCCCCCTCGGCGCCCCGGTGCTCCATGTTGGCCAGCGAGCACAGCCCCCGCCGCACGGCCTCGTGGGACGGGACCGCGTCGAGGCGGGCGACGAGCGCGACGCCGCAGCCGTCATGTTCGTTTCGAGGGTCGTAGAGGCCCGGCATCGGCTCAGTGTGAGGCATCAACGGTGGCTGTGGTCGGCAGCCCCGTGTGGCGCCGCTGCTCAAGGGGCTCGCAGTACGTGTCCCAGGAGGATAGTGCTTCCCTGGTGGCACCCCCGAACGCCCCGGTCATTTCGGGCGGATGCGCGGCCGGGCCCCGGGACCACATCCCATCGGCCAGAGCGAATGACTCCAACGGGCTATGGCCGACAAGGTCCGCCTCCCCCACCATGCGATCCCATGCGGACGAAGCGGAATCTCATCGCGTCTGTCGTGCTCTTCCTGACGGCGGCCTCCATGGCCCCGGCCGTGGCCGCTCCCGGATCGGGGCCGGCGACGGCGCCGGCGGCCGTGGCCGCGGCGGGCGCCCGTCCGGTCATCGTCCAGGCCACCTCCGAGGCGGCGGCCCGGGCGGCGGTGGCCGCCCACCACGGCACCGTCACGCAGGACCTGTGGATCGTCAACGGCGTGGCCGCCGACGTCCCCGCCGGCGAGGTGGCCGGGCTGGCCGCCGAACCGGGCGTCACCCACGTCAGCGACAACGCCGCCGTCCACGTCCAGGCGGCCGAACCGTCGCCGCTCCATGCCGCCACCGCCGTCTACCCCGAGGTCGTCGGGGCCGACCGGCTCTGGACCGAGGGCGTCGACGGCGACGGCGTCACCGTGGCCGTCGTCGACACCGGCATCACGCCGGTGGCCGACCTCGCCGGCCGGGTCATCGGCGGCGTCGACTTCTCCGGCGGCAACAACCCCTACAACGACGAGTTCGGTCACGGCACGTTCGTGGCCGGGATCATCGCCGGCAACGGCGCCTCGTCGGGCGGGCAGTACAAGGGCGTCGCCCCCGACGCCAAGCTCGTCTCGATCAAGATCGCCGGCCGCGACGGCTCCAGCGACATCACCCACGTGCTGGCCGCCATCCAGTGGGCGGTGTCGTTCAAGAGCACCTACGGCATCCGGGTCCTCAACCTCTCGCTCGGCACCGACTCCACCCAGCCCTACCTCCTGAGCCCGCTGGACGGCGCGGTGGAGCGGGCCTGGGACGCCGGCATCGTCGTCACCGTCTCGGCCTCCAACAACGGGCCCGGGCCCGGCACGGTCACCAAGCCGGCCGACGACCCGCTGGTCATCACCGTCGGCGCCCTCGACGACGACGGCACGCCGGCCCGGGCCGACGACATCATGGCCGGCTTCTCCGGTGAGGGGCCGACCGCCGCCGACGGCCTGGCCAAGCCCGACCTCGTGGCGTCCGGCCGCTCGGTCGTCAGCCTCCGGGCCCCGAACTCCAAGGTCGACAGCGCCTACCCCGGTTCCCGGGTGGGCTCGGCCTACTTCAAGGGCTCGGGCACGTCGTTCTCCACCGCCGTCGTCTCGGGTTCGGCGGCGCTGCTCCTCGACCGGGAGCCCAACCTCACCCCCGATCAGGTCAAGGCCCGCCTGCTGGGGACGGCCGCCCCCGGCCCGGTCGGCGATGCCGACGTCGACGGCCATGGCTCGGTCGACACCTACGCCGCCGCCCACGCCGGCACGTTCGGCTCGGCCAACCAGGGCGTCGTCCGTTCCCTCGGTTCCGGTTCGCTGCAACTCGACCGGGGCAGCCTCAAGGTCAACATCCAGACCGGCGGGCTCCTCGACCCGCTCTTCCGCCTGCTGAGCCCGGTCCTGCAGCTGCTGTCCGGGAATCTCACCGGCCAGAACCACGTCTTCGACCAGCTCGGCTACTTCTCCTCGGCGTGGACGGGCTCGAGCTGGTACGGCAGCAGTTGGTACGGCTCCAGCTGGTACGGCAGCAGTTGGTACGGCTCCAGCTGGTACGGCTCCAGCTGGTACGGGTCGAGCTGGTACGGCAGCAGCTGGTACGCCACCGCATGGGAATAGGGGCATGGGAGTAGGAGCCGGCTGATGCCCGCCAAGCTGAAGGCGGCGGTGGGAACGGCGCTGGCCGCCGGGGTCCTCACCGTCGTGCTCACCGTCGTCCTCGGACGCCGGGCCGGAATCGGCCCGGTGGTCGAGCTGGTGGGCTTCATGCTGGCGCTGGGCTCCTCCTGGGCCTTCCCGATCAAGATCCTGCGCCGGGAGGAGACCGAGGCCTTCCAGCTCGACGAGGCGTTCCTCGTGGCCATGGCGCTGCTCCTGCCGCCCCTCGGCGTGGTGGCGGCCTTCGGCCTTTCCGCCTTCGTCAGCCGGCTGGCGACCCGGCGCCCGCTGGTGCGGGTGCTGTTCAACACCGGGATGGTGGTCACCGCCGCC
>JAICYE010000521.1 GCA_025934385.1 Acidimicrobiia bacterium
CGCCCCGGCGGCGAGCTTGAGCAGGAAGTCGGTCTGGCGACGGTCCATGGCGGGCATCCTCCCGGTCAGGTCGTACGGGCGCGCTGGGCGGCGAAATGGAGGGCGGTGCCGGCGAAGGCGAGGAGGAGGACCACGCCGTAGCCGGCGCGGAGCCGCTGCTCCGCCCGGTCGTCCTCCCGGCCGAGCAGGTTGAGCGCTGGCCGGGCCGGGGCGGGGGCGGCGGCCGCCGGCGGTGCGGCGGCGGACGTCGAACCGGCACCGTTGGCGGCACCATTGCCGCTCCCGGACGGGCCGGCGTTGGCCCCGGGCGCGGCGCCGTTGTCAGCCGACGAGGCCGACGGGCCGGCGGCGCCGGCGTCCTCGCCGGCGCCGATCGACGCCGCTCCTTCCGATGTACCGGTGGCAGCCGGCGGGGTGGGCGGCGGAGCCGTCGCCGCCGGCTCCGATGGCGATGGAAGGGCGGGAAGCGGGAGCGGCGAAGCCGGTTCGGCCCGTTGCAGCGTTGAACGGGAACGGGCCTCGGCCAGCACGATCTCCTCGTCGCCGCCGATCTGGTCGGCCACCCGGTAGCGGACGACCATCCCGCCGCCCTCCGCCCGGGCGTGGCCCGCGCCGATCTCCCGGACGACCGGAGCGGCGGTGATCGTGATGCCCCGGGCGGCCAGCTGGGCGGTGGCGGCGTTGAACGCCGCCAGCTGGGCGGCGCCCACCGGCACCTGGTCGGAGATCCCGAGGCCCTGGTCGGTGAGCTCGGCCGGGACGCCACCGACGAGGAGGCCGGTCAGCGTCACCTTCAGGGCGGTGGTGGGCGGCCCGGCGGGCGGGACGGTGGTGACCGCCTCGGTGGTGGCCGACGAGAAGGTGACCGCCCCGCCGCCGATGGCCGCGCCCGACGCCACCGACACGGCCCGGGTCACCACCGCGCCGTCGGGGCGCAGCTCTCCGTGCGATGACGACGAGCCGCCCTGCACGACGACCGGGCTGCCGTCGCCGCCCCGTCCGCCCTGGGCGGAAGCACTGGCGGAGGGCTGCTCGGTGGCCACGGCGTGGGTGGCGGCGATACCGCCCGGCGCGCCCTCCGGGCTGCCGCCCCGCGCCTCGGTGGGGATCGTGGCCGTCGGCGGGTACTGGGCGCCGATCAGCGAGGGATTGCGGTAGTCCTTCGACGACGATTCGAAGAACGTCTCGGCCAGCGAGCCGCCGGTGCCGCCGGCGGCCTTGGCCTGGGCCTTGTCGAGGGTGATGGCCGTCGTCGTCCAGTTGAGGCCGCCGGGGGATTCGGCCGGCACCCGGCTGATGATCCCGACCGACGCGGCCACGGCATTCGAATCGATGACCGCCACCTCGGGCCCGATGCGGGCCGCGGCCGGGGCGGCGGCCAGGGCGACGGCGGCAACGCCGCCGGCCAGGATTCTCGGCAGGAAAAACCGCGGAAAGCGCGGTTTTTGCTGCCCGGAAGCGGGCATCACAGACCTCCCGACAGGTAGGCGATCTCCACGGCGCCGGCGTCGGCCACTTCCTGCGGCGTTCCGGCGAACTGCACCCGTCCTTTGGTCAGCAGGTAGACGCGGTCGGCCACGGCCAGCGCCCGGTGGACGAACTGTTCGATGAGCACGAGGCTCAGCCCGTCCGCATTCAGCGCCCGCAGACGGTCGAGCAGCGCGTCGACGACGATCGGCGACAGGCCGAGGCTCAGCTCGTCGATCAGGAGGAGTTTCGGGGCCGACATCAGGGCCCGGCCGATGGCCAGCATCTGCTGCTCACCGCCCGACAGCGAGCCGGCCGCCTGGCTCCGCCGCTCGGCCAGGCGGGGGAACGTGTCGAACACCAGCTGCCGCTGCGAGGCCTCCTTCCCCCGCCCCGGGGCGTGCCAGGCGCCGAGCATCAGGTTGTCGGCCACGCTCAGGCCGGGGAACACCCGCCGGCCCTCGGGCACGTGGGCCATGCCCCGGGCCACGACGCCGTCCGGCCCGAGGGCGTCGACGCGCTCGCCGGCGAACGTCACCCGCCCGGCCCGGGGCCGCACGAGCCCGGTGATGCCCCGCAGCGTCGACGTCTTGCCGGCGCCGTTGGCGCCGAGGAGGGCGACGATCTCGCCGGGGGCGACGCC
>JAICYE010000122.1 GCA_025934385.1 Acidimicrobiia bacterium
CGGCCCCTCCGGGGGCCACCGGGAACGTGGCGGGCCCGTCGAACTCGGCGGCGAAATCGCCGGCCGATCAAACCGGCAGCCCCGAGGCGTTCGCCTCCAACCCGGGCGCCGATCGGGATCGGGCCGACGCCGACGCCTGCGTGGCCGCCCTGCTCAACGGGCCTGCCCGGGGCGGGCGGCTCACCGGTTCGGGCGTCGGCACGTGGCGGGGCCGTCCGGCAGTGGTGGCCGCCTTCGAGCTCTCGGGCGGCACCGTCGCCTTCGTGGCTGACCGGTCGGGCTGCGCCGTCCTCGACCGGTTCCCGCTCTGAGCGACGGGCCCGATCATTCTCGGCAGGAAAACCGGCGGATTCCGCGGTTTTTCCTGCCGAGATCGAGGGGCGGACCGTTCAGGACTTGTCGGCCTGCTTGGCCCGCAGCTGTTCGGCGACCTTGCGGGCCGAGTACACGCCGTAGGCGCTGGCCAGCAGGGCCAGCACGAGGGCGGCGTAGGCCTCCGGCGGCCAGGCCGCGCCGTCCATGTCCCGCTGGACGGCCAGCGTCTCACCGGCCAGCGACAACACGGCCGCCACCGGCATCATCCACCGGGGAGGATCGTGACCCCAGACCCGGTTGAGGATCCACGCCATCGCCCCGCCGAGGCCCGCCCCGCCCGAGATGGCCAGCCACTGGACGCCGGGCCCCTGGAACGTGTATTCGCCCAGGATCAGCCCGCCGATCCCGGCCAGGATCAGCCCCACCACCAGCGAGGCCACCAGCCGGAAGACGGGGACGAGATGGCTCTGGGAGTCCAGCCACCGGGCCATGGGGCGGCAGCGTATCGGCACCGGAGCGTGGAAATGGTGGCGGCAGTGGCTTGTGTAGGCTCAGAGGCCATGCCGGACTGGACCGATCAGGTAGCCGACCAGATCGAGAACGCCGTGTGCACGGTGCGGGAGAAGACCGTCGTCCCGGCCGAGCGTCTGGTCGGCTACATCGTCGCCGGGCTGTTCGTACTGTTCCTGCTGCTCGCCCTGGCGATCCTGGCCGCCGTCGGCCTCTTCCGGCTGATCGACGTGTACGTCCCGAGCGGATCGTGGGCGACCTGGCTGATATTCGGCGGAGTATTCGTCCTGGCCGGCGTGTTGTGCCTGTCGTTCCGTCGCCAGTCGTAGGAGACACGCCGCCATGGACCCCGTCCGGGACGTCATCATCGTCGGCTCCGGCCCCGCCGGCCTGACCGCCGCCGTCTACACCGCCCGGGCCAACCTCAACCCGCTCGTGATCGAGGGCTTTCCCGGCGCCGGCGGGCAGCTCATGCTCACGACCGACGTCGAGAACTACCCCGGGTTCCCCGACGGGATCATGGGCCCCGAGCTGATGGAGAAGTTCCGGGCCCAGGCCGCCCGCTTCGGCGCCGAATACCTCACCGCCAACGCCGAGCGGGTCGACTTCTCGTCCTCGCCGTTCGGCGTGTGGGCCGAGGGCCGCGAGTTCCGGGCGAAGACGGTGATTATCTCGACCGGGGCCTCGGCCCGGATGCTCGGCCTCGAGTCGGAGGCCCGGCTGCTCGGCCACGGCCTCTCGACGTGCGCCACCTGCGACGGCTTCTTCTTCCGGGGTCAGGAGATCGCCGTCGTCGGCGGGGGCGACTCGGCCATCGAAGAGGCGACGTTCCTGACCCGGTTCGCCACCAAGGTCAGCGTGATCCACCGGCGCGACGAGCTGCGGGCGTCGAAGATCATGCAGGAGCGGGCTTTCGCCAACCCGTCGATCAGCTTCGTGTGGAACAGCGTGGTCGAGGACGTCGTCGGCGCCGAGAAGGTCGAGGGCCTCGCCCTCCGCGACGTCGTCACCGGCGAGTCGTCGGAACTCAAGGTCGGTGGCGTCTTCGTGGCCATCGGGCACGACCCGAACACGTCGTTGTTCACCGGGCAGATCGACCTCGACCCGGCCGGCTACATCCTCACCCGCGACGGCTCCAAGACCTCGATACCGGGGGTCTTCGCCTGCGGCGACGTGCAGGACCACGTCTACCGCCAGGCCATCACCGCCGCCGGGTCGGGCTGCATGGCGGCCATCGACGCCGAGCGGTATCTGGAGGCCCAGGGCCATCAGTAGACTTGGGAATCCACGTCGCTCAGGCGGTGTTCCACAAGTCGACCACAGTGGAAAGGATCACACGGTGTCCTCCATCCTCACCCTGACCGACGGCGCCTTCGACGAGACCATCAACGGCTCGGACACGCCCGTCCTCGTCGACTTCTGGGCCGAGTGGTGTGGCCCCTGCAAGATGATCGCCCCCGTCCTCGAGGAGATCGCCCGGGAGCAGGAGGGCAAGATCACCATCGGCAAGCTCAACGTCGACGACAATCCCGACACCGCCCGCCGCTACGAGGTCATGAGTATTCCGACCCTCATGGTCTTCAACAACGGCTCGCTGGAGAAGCGGCTGGTCGGCGCCCGCAGCAAGGGTCAGCTCATGGCCGAGCTGGCCCAGTTCATCGGCGGCTGAGGCCCGCCCTTGCCCCCTGAGTCTCGGGGGACACCTCCGGACGCCCGGGGCTTCCGCACACTCGGCCCCGGCGCCGAGGGGGAGGCGGTGCGGGATCTGCAGCACCGCCTGGCGACGCTCGGCCACGACACGGCCCCCGCCGAAGCCGGCTCCTTCGGCGAAACGACGGCGGGGGCGGTGCGGGCGTTCCAGACGGACCGGGGACTCCGGGTCGACGGCATCTGCGGCCGCCAGACCTGGAGCTCGCTGGTCGAGGCCGGCTACCGGCTGGGAGACCGGCTCCTCTACCACCGGACGCCGATGCTGCGGGGCGACGACGTCCTCGACCTGCAGCAGAAGCTCAACGCCCTCGGCTTCGACGCCGGCCGGGACGACGGGATCTTCGGGCCCCGCACGGCCGAGGCGCTCCGGGAATTCCAGCGGAACGTCGCCGCCGTACCCGACGCCATCTGCGGCCCGGAGAGCATCGCCGCCCTGGAGCGGCTGTCGCGCTTCGCCGGCGGATCGGTGGCGTCGGTGCGGGAGAAGGAGGCGCTGCGTGACGGCACGCTCCGCCTCGCCGGGCGGCGCCTCTACCTCGCCGTCGAGCCGGGACTCGACGCCCTCGGCGACGTGGTGGCCACGGGGCTGATCGAACTCGGGGCCGAAGTCCTCGTCGACGGGAGCGGGGAGGACGACTCGATGGTGGCGGCCGAGGCCAACCGCTACGTCGCCGACCTGTTCCTCGGGCTGCGCTTCGGCGACATCCCCGGCGGGTGCTCCTGCGACTACTTCGCCTCCCAGTCGTCCTGTTCCGAGGGAGGGCGCCACGTCGCCCGCTGCATCTCGGAGGAGCTCTCGCTGGTTCTCGGCTGCACCCCCCCGGAGCCGGCGGGGCGGGCCTATGCCGTCCTGCGGGAGACCCGGATGCCGGCGGTCGTGTGCCAGCCGGTCCAGGCTGATGACGTCGAGGGGGTCCGCCGGCTCGTCAGCCGGGCCGGTGCCGCCGGGCGGGCCATCGTCCACGGTGTGCAGCGGGGGGTCGAGGAGCCGCTCTAGACGCTCCACAGCGGGCGCTTCGCCGGCACGCCGACGCGGCGCGGCCACCGGTCGTCGCTGCGGACCTTTTCCATTCCCCCGAACGAGCCGCCCGGCCCGCCGCCCCGGACGGCCGGGCCGAAACCGAGGACTTCGAGGCCGTCGAGCGGCCAGCGGGCGGCGTCGAGGTCCGGGGGTTCGCTGACCACCAACCAGCCGCTCAGGCGAAGGAAGCCGACGGCGCATTCGGCGGTGACCGGAGGCGCGCCGAAGGAGCGGGCGACCACGGCGTCGTAGGTCTCCCGGAAGTCGAGCCGGCGGGCCGCCTCCTCGGCCCTCGCCTCGACCACGACGACCCGCTCTGCGGCGTCGAGCGCGGCCACGGCGTCCCGCAGGAACCGGCCGGCCCGCTGGCGGGCGTCCAGCAGGGTGAGCTCCAGCCCCGGCCGCACGGTGGCCACCACCAGCCCCGGGACGCCGCCCCCGCTGCCGAGATCCAGGACGCGGCCGCGCTCAGGCAGACCGGCCAGCAGCGCCCGCCCGTGGGCCACGTGCCGATCGACCGGTCCGGGGCCGACGAAGCCGAGCGCCTGGGCCCGGCCCAGCACCTCGGCGAGGGCGGCGTCGCTCAGGAGGAGCCGGAACTGGCCAGCGACTTGATCACGACGCGTCGCCGGGGTTCCTCGCCCTCGGAGACGGTGGCCACGCCCTCGATCTCGTTCACGATGTCGTGGACGATCTTGCGGTCGACGGGCGACATCGGCTCGAAGACCTGGTCCCGGCCCGACTCCAGCGCCCGCTGGGCCGCCTGCCGGGCGAACTCCGCCAACGCCTCCTGCCGCCGGGCCCGGTAGCCGGCGACATCGACGTGGATGCGGGCGCCGTGCCCTCCGATGCGGCGCTGCACCGCCGTCCGCACCAGCTCCTGGACTGCGTCGACCGTGGCCGCCCGGGGCCCGATCAGCAGGCCGAGGTCGCCGCCGGTGATATCGATCATCACGTCGTCGTCGCCCTCGGCCCGGGCCGACACCGTGGCCGAGAGGCCGAAGCGCTCGATGAGACCGCGGGTGAAGGACTCGGCCAGTTCGGCCTGCTCCTCCAGTGACACCTCTGATCCGGACACGGCCGTTTCCTCCTCGTCGCCATTGGAGCTGGTCTCCGGCGTGGTCGCCCTGGTCGCTCCGGATGCCCCCGAGGGCTTCCGCCGCCGCCGCCGGGGCGCCGACCCCGACGAGGAACGTTCTCCGCCCGACGGCCCGGCGTTGCGCTCGCCCGGCGGGCGCCGCTCGGCCGCTTCGGCCGCGGTTTCCACGGTGTCCGCCGGGCTGTCGCCGGGACGGGCGCCGGCCGACGGCGCCGAGCGGCCGCGCGCCGCCCGTTCCCCACCCGACCGCTCAGCCGGACGGTCGGACGCCGGCCGCTCGCCAGCAGGCCGCTCGCCCCGGGCCCGGGGCGCCCGTTCCGCCCCGTCGCCGGTCCGCCGTTCCCCGTCGCCGCTCCGCCGCTCCCGGTCACGGTCCCGTCCGCTGCCCCGGCGACGCCGGTCCGGCTTCTCCCGGGACAGCGGTTTGACCCGGGCCTTGATCCGGGCAGGCGACCCGCCGGCCAGCCGGCTCAGGAAGCCGCGCTTCGATTCCTCGAGGACCTCGTACTCGACGTCGGCCTCATCCACACCCAGTTCGTCGAGGGCCGCTTCCACGGCCTCGGCCACCGTTTTTCCGGTTGTGACGATCCATTCCATCGGTCGCGCTGCCTCTGCGGCTCTCGACTTACCGACGCCGCTTCTTGGGACGGGGCTGGGACCCCGAGGGCTGTGCCCGGCCCAGACCCCCGTCACCGGCCGGCCGGTTACCACCCGCCGAAGGTGGCTGCTTCGGCGCCGGCTTCGACTGGCCGTCGCCGTTGCCGCCGGACTGGTTGGCGGCCTTGGCTTCCCGGGCCTGCCCGAGGGCCCGCTTGAACAACCCCTCCGGCTGCGGTTCGGGCGTGGCGGCCTTGGGAGCGCGCTTCCCGTCGCCGCCCCTGCCAGTGGGCTTCGGCGCCGAACCCGTCGCCGGGATCGCCCCACCGTCGGCGCCGCCGACGACGGGATCGGGCGCCGTCCGGAAGATCAGCGCCTGCTGGCCGATCTGCCAGAGGTTGCTGATCAGGAAGTACAGGACGACGCCGGTGGGCAGACGGTAGGAGATGAAGGCGAAGATGACCGGGAAGATCTTGCCCATCATCGCCGCCTGGGCGTTCTGGGATGTCTGCTGGTTGGCCTGGCGGGCCTGCGTCTGCTTGAACTGGACGTACCCGGTGATGACCACCAGGGCGATGAGCAGGAAATAGGGGAGCGCCGTCCCGAATCCTCCGGTGACGGCGGAGGGGTCCTTGGCGAGGTCCATGCTCAGGAACGGGAGGCTCTTCGGGTGGTTCGGAGCCGTCCCGCACAACTTGGCGGTCAGGCCACCACAGAAGGCGTGGAAGAGCTTGGAGTCGGCGGGGATGTACTTGAGCGGGTACTCCAGCACCCGGTAGAGGGCCCAGAAGACCGGCAGCTGGAGAACAAGGGGCAGGCAACCCGCCATGGGGTTGACCTTGTTCTCCTTGTAGAACTTCATGATCTCTTCGTTGAGCTGCTGCTTGTTGTCCTTGTACTTCGCCTGCAGCTTTTTGATCTCCGGCTGGATCTGCTGCATCTTCTGCATCGACCGGGCCTGCTTGGCCGTCATCGGGAAGAGCACCAGCCGGACGAGCACGGTCAGCCCGATGATGGCCAGCCCGTAGCTCGGCAGGACCGAGTACAGAAAGGCCAGGACAGAGCCCATCCCCTGGGTGATGTTGTTCCACACCGTGCTCACGGTCGACAGCTCTCTCTCAGGCCGCGGGGACGGCCGGGTGGGAGGCGGCCCGCCGGCCGGCCTCGGGAACGGGGTCGTAGCCGTAGCCGCCCCACGGGTTGCACCGGCAGACGCGGCGGACCGTCAGCCACGAGCCGCGCACGGCGCCATGGGTCTCGACGGCCTCGAGGCCGTAGGCCGAACAGGACGGGACGTACCGGCAGGCCGGGAGGCCGGGACGGACGGTGCGCCGCACCCAGCGGTAGCCGCGGATCCCCCTGGCCAGGAGCCGGGCGGCCGGGCTCACGGGCGGTCGGCGCCGGCCAGGAGC
>JAICYE010000599.1 GCA_025934385.1 Acidimicrobiia bacterium
AGAGCCGCTCGGCCTGCTCCAGTACCCGGGCCGCCTCAGCCGCCACCGCCGGGTCGTCGACCGCCGCCAGGCTCTCCAGCCGCAGCCGGAGGCTGGTGAGGGCGCTGCGGAGCTGATGGGAGGCGTTGGCCGAGAACTCCCGCTCCGCCTGCACCAGGTTGGCGATGCGGGCGGCGCTGGAGTCGAGGGCGGCGGCGATGGTGTCGACCTCCTCCATGCCGCTGCGGGGGGCCGTGGCCGAGAAGTCGCCGGCGCCCAGCCGTTCGGCCGCCCGGGCCAGGGCGTCGAGTGGCCCGGCCAGCCGGCGGGCCTGGACGCCGGCCAGCCCCGCGGCCACCGCCAGGCCGAGGGCGCCGAGCCCGCCGAGCGCCAGCCAGGCCTGGCGGACCCGGTCCCGCACGAACTCGTCGGACGTCTCCAGCCGCAGCGTGATCCCGCCGATGGCCGAGACGTCGACCGCGACGACGCCCTTGGCCGTGATCTCCCCGGCGCTCACCACGGCGCCGTTGGCGAGGTGGAGCTCGAGGTGGTCGCCGGGGGGCACGGCCGCCGCCAGCACCTCGACGGTCGGTTCCCGCCCGACGGCGATCTCGTTGGCCAGGCCGGTGGCGATGCCCTCGGCCTGGCGGCGGACGATGGCGGTGGCCTCGGCCCGGGCCAGCCGGTCGACGAAGAACACCAGCGGCAGCCCGAGGACGAGCAGGGCGCCGAGCGCCACGGCGACGGTCGACACCACCAACCGCTGGCGCACCGGCGCTACCCCGTCTCGAACCGGAAGCCCACGCCCCGCAGGGTGGTGATCAGCCTGGGGGTGGCGGGGTCGTCGCCGAGCTTCTTCCGCAGCCAGGAGATGTGCATATCGAGCGTCTTGGTCGGGCCGTACCAGTGTTCGTCCCACACCTCCCGCATGATGCGATCCCGGGTGACGGCCCGCCCCGCCTCGGCGGCCAGTAGGGCCAGGAGGTCGAACTCCTTGGCCGAGAGTTCCAGTTCCTGGTCGCCCCGCCAGGCCCGGCGGGCGGCGTGGTCGATTCGGACGTCCTGCACGGTGGTGACGGCGGTGGCCGGTGCCCGCCGGAGGGCGGCCCGGATCCGGGCCATCAGCTCGGCCAGCCGGAAGGGCTTCGTGACGTAGTCGTCGGCGCCGGCGTCGAGCCCGACGACGGCGTCGACCTCCTCGGCCCGGGCGGTCAGCATGAGGACGGGGAGGTCGGGCAGCCGGCGGCGGAGCTGCCGGCACACCTCGAGCCCGTCGACGTCGGGCAGGCCGAGGTCGAGCAGGACCAGGTCGACCTCGGGGCCGGCCGAGGCCAGCCCCTTCTCCCCGGTGGGGGACCAGTCCACGTCGTGGCCCTCGCGCCGCAGGGCGGCCATCAGGGGCTCGGCGATGGAGGCGTCGTCTTCCACCAGCAGCAGGCGGGCCACGGCTCGGAATCTACCGACCCCGCCCCGCCGGCCGGGCCGACCTGGGTCGAGCTGGAAAATGGCGGATCCTGGAATCACGCGGTGAGGATTCCAGCAATACCGAAATCACAGTTCGTGATTTCGGTCAAAGGAATCGCCACCGCGCGCCCAGAATCCCTTGGCACGCTTCAATGTATCGGCCAAGCTTGCGCGCGTCTTTGACCACCCGTCGCGGGCGTCTG
>JAICYE010000333.1 GCA_025934385.1 Acidimicrobiia bacterium
CCACCCGGGCTTCGCTGGCCAGGTCGAGGTTCGACGTGGCCTCGTCGAGCAGGAGGACGGCGGGGTCGACTAGCTGGGCCCGGGCCAGGGCCAGCACCTGCCGCTGCCCGCTCGACAGCGACCGGCCCCGCTCGAGGACCGGCGTGTCGTATCCGGACGGGAGGCCGGCGATGAACTCGTCGGCGCCGACGGTTCGGGCCGCCTCGGCGATCTCGGCGTCGGTGGCGTCGGGGCGGCCGTAGGCGATGTTGTCCCGCACCGTTCCGGAGAAGAGGTGGGCCTCCTGCGGGACGAGCCCGAGGTGACGGCGGTAGGCCGGGAGCGACAGGTGGCGGAGGTCGGTGCCGTCGGCGGTCACCCGGCCGGCGGTCGGGTCGTAGAAGCGGGCCAGGAGCTTCACCACCGTTGATTTCCCGGCGCCCGTCCGGCCGACGAGCGCCACCGTCTCCCCGGGCCGGATCGCCAGGTCGACGCCGGCGAGGGCCCACCCCCGGGCTTCGTCGTCGTAGCGGAAGCGGACGCCTTCCAGCCCGAGTTCCCCGCTCAGGTCGTCGGCCGGGAGCGCGCCCGGGGCCTCGGGAGTGCTGACCGGCGTGGCGAGGATATCGGCCAGCTTCACCGCCGCCGCCCGGGCCTGCTGGTACGTGTCGAACACCTGGGACAGCTGCTGGACGGGGGCGAAGAACAGATTGAGGTACAGGATGAAGGCGATCAAATCGGCGGCGGTGAGCGAGCCGGTCCGGATCAGCGTCGCCCCGTAGGCGACGACCACGGCGGTGGCCACCTGGCCGAGGAACTCGATGGTCGGGAAGTAGGTGGCCGACAGCCGGTTGCCGTCCAGGCGGGCGTCGAGGTGCTCGTCGGACAGGGCCCGGAACTCCGCCAGGTTGCGGTCCTCCCGGGCGAAGGCGGCCACCACCCGGGCGCCCGACAGGCTCTCCTGGAGGCCGGCCATGACGAGGGCGATCTTGTCCCGGATCCGGAGGTAGGCCCGGTCCGAGGCCCGCCGGAACCAGATGGTCAGGACGATCAGCGGTGGTACGACGGCCAGGGCGGCGAGCGCCAGGCGCCAGTCGAGCACGAACAGCACGACGGCCACGCCGGCGGCCGTGAGGCCGCTGGCCACCAGGTTGACGATCCCCTGCTCGAACAGCTGGGACAGCGCCTCGATGTCGCTGGTCATCCGGGTGAGGATCCGGCCGCCGAGCTCCCGTTCGTAGAAGTCGAGGCCGAGCCGGCTCAGGTGGGCGAACACCTTGATCCGCAAGGAGTAGAGGAGGCGCTCCGAGAGGCGGCCCGTCCATCGGGCGCCGGCCCACAGGGCCCACCAGTCGACGAGGACGGTGACGGCGAAGACGAGGGTGGCGGCGGTGAGGCCGGCGGTCGAATGCCGCACGATGCCGCGGGCGACGCCGTCCCGCACCAGCGCCGGCCCGGCCAACCCGGCCAGGGCATCGACCGCCACCAGGGCGACGCCCACCGCCAGCGCCGGCCGGAAGGGCCGCAGGAACCGACCGAGGGAGAAGGTCGGGTCCGGGCGGGCGGCCAGGGCGGCGTCGACATCCGGTTCGTCGTTGGCCGGGGGCAGGGCGGCCACCTGGGCGAGGAGCTTCTCGTCGGCGGGCATTGCCCCCGCCAAGGCGAAATGACCCCCGTGGGCGGCGGCGCCGGCGCCGGTCCCTCCGGGCCGGCCGATCCAGGACGCCGCTTTTCCTGCCGCGGCGACGCCGCGAGCACCGGCCAGCGTCGGCGGAGCAGCGCCGTCCGGCCGAGCGCCGTTGGTCCATGAGCCGTTCGTGGCCGGCGGTACGGCGCTGAGCGGCGCCGGGGCGGTCACCTCGTCGGCCGACAGGCCGGTGAGCAGCTCCACGTAGCGCGGGCAGGTGGCCATGAGCTCGTCGTGGGTGCCCTCGGCCAGGACGCGGCCGCCGTCGACGACCACGACCCGGTCGGCCAGGCTGATCGTGGAGCGGCGGTGGGCGATCACGATCGTGGTGCGGTCGGCCATCAGCCGTCGCAGCGTGGCGTGGATCTCGGCCTCCACGGCGGGGTCGACGGCCGAGGTGGCGTCGTCGAGCACGAGGATCCGCGGATCGGTGACGAGAGCCCGGGCCAGCGTCACCCGCTGCCGCTGCCCGCCCGACAGCGTGAGGCCGCGCTCCCCCACCACCGTGTCGTAGCCGGCAGGCAGCGCCTCGATGAATCCGTCGGCCTCGGCCGCCTGCGCCGCCGCCCGGATCTGCTCCCGGGTGGCGCCGGGCGCGCCGAAGGCGATGTTGTCGGCGATGGACGCCGAGAACAGGAAGGCCTCCTCGAAGACGATGCCGATCGAGCGGCGCAGCTCGGCCAGCCGCAGCCGTCGGACGTCGGTGCCGTCGAGCGTCACCCGTCCGCCGGCGACGTCGTAGAACCGGGGCAGCAGGAGCGCCAGGGTCGACTTGCCCGACCCGCTGGCGCCGACGAGGGCGACCCGGTCCCCCGGCTCGATCCGGAGGTTGAACCCCTCGAGGAGCGGGGCGTCGCTCCCGGTGCCGTCGTAGTCGAAGCGGACGTCGTCGAAGCTGATCGCGCCGCGCACCTCGCCGACGGGTTCGGGGTCGGGCGGCTCGACGACCGACGATGCCGTGTCGAGCAGCTCGAGGATCCGGACGGCTCCCGCCCGGGCCATCTGGCCGGCCGACAGGAGCCCCGACAGCATGCGGGCCGGCGCCGACAGCTGGAGCAGGTAGGTATTGAAGGCCAGGAACGTGCCGAGCGAGATGTGCCCGCCGATCACCAGCCGCCCGCCGGCCAGGAGCAGCGCCGCCATCCCGACGCTCGGCAGGACCTGGATGAGCGGCACGAGCCGGGCCTGGATCCGGATGTTGCGCAGCTGGGCGCCGTAGAGCGACCCGGCGGCCCGCTCCAGGCGGGCCACCTCGCGTTCCTCGGCGGCGAAGGCCTTCACCACCCGTACTCCCGACACGGCCTCGTCGACGACGCCGGCCACGTCGGCCGCCCGCTGCTGCGCCACCCAGGTGGCGGGGAAGACCCGCTCCCGCATCCGGCCCGAGGCCACCGCCAGCCCCGGGAGGACGACGAGGGCGATGGCGGTGAGCGCCGGGCTGAGCCAGAGCATCACCGCCAGCGACAGGATCAGCATGACGATGTTGCCGATCATCAGCGGCAGGAAGGCCAGGAGCATCTGCACCATGCGGACGTCGCTGCCGGCCCGCGACATCGCCTGGCCCGTCTCCAGGCGGTCGTGGGCGGCGAAATCCAGGCCGGCCACGAGGTGTTCATAGACAGCGCTGCGGAGGTCATTCTCGACCTCGTAGCTGACCCGCCCGGCGTAGAGCCGCCGTACGAAGGCGGCGCCGAAGCGCACGACGCCCAGGCCGAGGAGGGCGGCAATGCCCACCGCCGGCAGCGCCCGTCCGGCGGCGACGTCGTCGACCAGGCTGCGCAGCACCAGCGGCCCGAACACCGTGGCGACCATGCCGACGACCGCGCCCGTCAGCGCCAGCACCAGCGTCCGCAGGTGCCGCCGCATGAGCGGCCGCATCCGCCGCATCCAGCCGCCGGCCTCGGGCGGAGCGATGTACCGCTTGCTCACATCCGTAAGCGCCCGTCGACAGTCATCCCGGGCAGGTTACCGGCCCGCCAGGCGGCCCCCGGCCGCCACCGATTCGTGGTCACGAACCTGCCACATACGCAGGTTCGTGACCGGAGAACCCGCGAGG
>JAICYE010000288.1 GCA_025934385.1 Acidimicrobiia bacterium
CCAAGGGCCAGACCGGGCACTCCGTCGACTTCGACCTCCCGACCCAGACCGGCTACGACCCCGAACACGTCCTGGCCCGGGGCGAGGTCGGCAAGGTCGGCGTGCCCGTCCCCCACCTGGGGGAGAAGCGGGCCCTGTTCGAGGGCATCCCCATCGAGGACATGAACACCTCGATGACGATCAACGCCACCTGTGCCTGGCTGCTCGGGATGTACGTGGCGCTGGCCGGGGAGCGGGGCGTCGACCCGGCCCGCCTGTCGGGCACCACCCAGAACGACATCGTCAAGGAGTACCTGTCGCGGGGGACGTACATCTTCCCGCCCGGCCCGTCGTGCCGGCTCACCGTCGACACGATCGCCTACACGGTGCGGCACGTCCCCAAGTGGAACCCGATCAACGTCTGCTCCTATCACCTCCAGGAGGCGGGGGCGACGCCGGTCCAGGAGATCGCCTACGCCCTCGGCACCGCCTGTGCCGTCCTCGACGCCGTGCGGGAGTCGGGCCAGGTCGAGCCCGACCGCTTCCCCGAGGTCGTCGGTCGGTTCTCCTTCTTCGTGAACGCCGGCATCCGCTTCGTGGAGGAGGTCTGCAAGCTCCGGGCGCTGGCGCGGATGTGGGACCGGATCTGCCGGGAGCGCTACGGGGTCACCGACGAGAAGCTGCGGCGTTTCCGCTACGGCGTGCAGGTCAACTCCCTGGGGCTGACGGAGGCGCAGCCGGAGAACAACGTCCAGCGGATCGTGCTGGAGATGCTCGGCGTCACGCTGTCGAAGTCCGCCCGGGCGAGGGCGGTGCAGCTGCCGTGCTGGAACGAGGCCCTCGGCCTGCCCCGGCCGTGGGACCAGCAGTGGTCGCTGCGGATGCAGCAGGTGCTGGCCTACGAGACCGACCTCCTGGAGTACGGCGACATCTTCGACGGCTCGACGGTCGTCGAGGGCAAGACCGCGTCCTTGGAGGACGCGGCCACCGCCGAACTCGACTGGGTGCTCTCCGGCGGTGGTGCCTTCGCCATGATCGACGAGCTGAAGGGCCGGCTGGTGCAGTCCCACGCCGAGCGGACCCGGCGCATCGAGAGCGGCGACATCACCGTCGTGGGTGTCAACGACTTCACCACCACCGAGCCGTCGCCCCTGGAGGCGGCCGACGAGGGCGCCATCCTGGTGGTCGACCCGGCCGTCGAGGCCCAGATCGTCGAGGCCCTCGAGGAGTGGAGGGCCGCCCGGGACGGCGCGGCGGTGGCCGAGGCCCTCGCCCGCCTGCAGGACGCCGCCGCCGGCACCGACAACGTCATGGAGGCCACCATCGCCCTGGCCGAGGCCGGCGGCACGGTCGGCGAGTGGGCCGGCTCCCTGCGGGAGGTGTTCGGCGAGTTCCGGGCTCCGACCGGCGTGAGCGGCGTCGTCTCGCCCGACGCCGAGGCGATGGCCGCCGTGCGGGAGACGGTGCGGGCCATCGCCGCCCACGGCGGGCCGCCCAAGCTGCTCGTCGGGAAGCCCGGGCTCGACGGCCACTCCAACGGCGCCGAGCAGATCGCCGTGGCCGCCCGCGACGCCGGCATGGAGGTCGTCTACTCCGGCATCCGGCTGACCCCGGCCCAGATCGCCCAGGCCGCGGCCGACGAGGACGTCGACGTCGTCGGCCTCTCGATTCTCTCCGGCAGCCACCTGGAACTGGTCCCCGAAACGGTGCGCCTCCTCCGGGAGGCCGGCGTGTCGGCCCCGGTGGTGGTGGGCGGCATCATCCCCCGTCCGACCAGGCCAAGCTGGCCGAGATCGGGGTGGCCAGGGTCTACACACCCAAGGACTTCCGCCTCACCCAGGTCATGGCCGAGATCGCCGACCTGGTCGTGGCCGAACGGACCGCGAGGGAGCCGTCGTGAGCCTCCGGCGCCTGCGTCCTCTGCCCGCCACCGGGCGGCTCGTCCTGTCGCTGATCTGCGCCGTGGCGGCCACACTGGCCGCCGGGCTGGCCTTCCTGGCCGGCGCCGTGGCCCTCGGGTCGACCGCCTGCGGGACCGCCCTCATCTCCCTCGCCCTGGCCACCATCCAGTGGCGCATCATGCGGGCCGGCCGCACCGAGGAGGGTGACGAGGTCACCATCGACCTCCGCAACCCGATCCCCCGGCTGTCGACCAACGACCCGGTCACCGGGCTCGTCGACCGGACGTTCTTCCGCGTGACCCTCAGCCAGCGGGTGGCCTCGGCCCGCCGGCACCTCCAGCCGCTGTCGCTGGTCGTCTTCGAGCTCGACGGGTTCGAGCGGGCCCGGCCCGAACGGCGCGACCAGGCCCTGCGGCTGCTGGGCAGCGCCATCCGCCGCACGCTGCGGGAGTGCGACACCGCCTGCCGCTACGGCGACGCCGCCGTGGCCTGCCTGCTGGAGGACACTCCCGAGGCCGGGGCGGCCGCTGCCGCCGAGCGGGTCCGCAAGGCGGTGACGATGAGCCCGACCGGCCGCTCGTTCACGCTCTCGGCCGGGATCGCCTGCTATCCCAGCCACGCCCTCGACGCCCACGACCTCCTGCGGAGGTCGGTGCAGGCCCTCGCCGCGGCCAGGGCCGCCGGCCGCGACCGCGTCGAAATCGCCGGCGTCGACTAGAGCGCCCTACGGTCCGTAGAGCTTCTCGATCTCGTCGGCGTACTTGGCCAGTACGCCGCGGCGCTTCAGCTTCATCGTCGGCGTGAGCTCATCGGAGTCCGGCGGCCACTCGGTCGGCAGGATGGCGATCTTCTTGATCTGCTCCACCTGCGAGAAGCGGGCGTTGGCCTCGGCCACGCACCGCTCCACCTCGGCCCGCACGTCGGGATGCACCGCCAGGTCGGCCAGCGAGGCGAACTCGATGCCCTGCGACCGGGCCCAGGCCGGGGCGACGTCGGGGTCGAGCACGATGAGCGCCGTCATGTATGGCCGGGCGTCGCCGATGGCGCAGGCCTGCCCGATCAGCGGGTACGACTTGATGGCCGCCTCGAGGTTGGCCGGCGAGATGTTCTTGCCGCCGGCGGTGATGATCAGCTCCTTCTTCCGGTCGACGATCTGCACGTAGCCGGCCTCGTCGAACCGGCCGATGTCGCCCGAGTGGAGCCAGCCCTCGTCGTCGAGCATCTCGGCCGTGCGTCCGGGGTCCTTCAGGTAGCCGACGAAGACGTTCCCGCCCCGGCAGCAGACCTCGCCGTCGTCGAGGATCTTGATCTCCTGGCCGGGAATCGGCGGGCCGACCGTCCCCGGCCGGGCCTCCGGGCTCCACGTCATCGGGCCGGTGCACTCCGACAGGCCGTAGACCTCCGACAGCGGGACACCGATCGCCCGGAAGAAGTCGAACACCGGACGCGGGATGGGCGCCGCCCCGGTCAGGGCGAGTCGCATCCCGTCGAGCCCGACCATCTTCCGTACGTTGGCGAGGAAGGCCTCGTCTCCCGTCTCGATCGCCCGTTGGAACGCCGCCTGCTTGTCCGGGTCGGCCGCCATCGCCGCAGTGATGCCGGCGTTGATCTTCTCCCACACCCGGGGCACGCCGAGGAAGTGCTCGGGGCGGACCTCCCGCAGGTATGAGACGAGCTCGGTCGGTTCGGGGCAGCAGGTGACGTCCGTGCCCTCGGCGACGTGGAAGTAGTGGGTGAGGAGCCGTTCGGCGATGTGGGCCATCGGCAGGTAGGAGACCTGCCGCCAGCCCGCCAGCGACTCGCCGGTGGCGCGGGCCATGCTCTCCACCACCCAGCAGAGGTTGTGGTGGCTGATCATCACGCCCTTGGGCGGACCGGTGGTGCCCGACGTGTAGATCAGCGTCAGCAGCCCCTCGGGCCGGATGGCCGCCGCCGCGCCCTCGAGATCGACCGGCGCGGCGCCGAGGAGGTCGGCGAAGGGGACGACGTCCGCTGGCGCCAGCCCGTCCGGATCGTCGACGAGGATCAGCTTCCGGAGGTCGGGCAGCTCGGACCGGACCTTGAGGAAGCGCTCCAGCATGCCGACGTCGCCGACGACGGCCGCGGTGGCCTCCGAGTGGCCGGCGAGGTACTCGATCTGCTCCGGCGACGAAGAGTTGTAGATCGAGATCGGCGTCGCGCCGGCCAGCAGCGCGCCCATGTCGGCGTAGTGGAACTCCGGCCGGTTGCTCATCATGAGCACGACCCG
>JAICYE010000100.1 GCA_025934385.1 Acidimicrobiia bacterium
GCGACTGCACGGGATCCCGACGGCCACAGTCGCGGCGCGGCTCGGCCGCGAGCGCGGGCTCGGTCCGTGGTCGGTCGGCGTCGTGTGCCTGGAAGGCCGCGGTCGCTACGACCACGGGCGCGTCCCCGCCGACCACCTTCTCGGCCACGAGGGGGGCGCCTTCGCCATCGCCCAGACCCGCCTCGGCGGCGGCCGCATCCACCACGCCATGCGGACGATCGCCCAGGTCCGCAAAGCGTTCGACATGATGTGCGAGCGGGCGCTGTCCCGCCAGGTTCGCAAGTCGGGGACGGGCCGGGCTCCGGGCTCGGCGGTGGAGACGGTCCCGCTGGCCACGCTGGGTATGACCCAGGAAAAGATCGCCGACTCCTGGATCGAGATCGAGCAGTTCCGGCTGCTGGTGCTGCGGACGGCGTGGCTGATCGACAAGCACCGCGACTACCGCAAGGTCCGCAAGGACATCGCCGCGGTCAAGGCGGCCATGCCCACCGTGTTCTTCGACGTGGTCCAGCGGGCCATGCACCTCCACGGCGCCCTCGGCATCTCCAACGAAATGCCCTTCGCCAAGATGATGGTCAACGCTCAGGTGATGGCCATCGCCGACGGGCCGACCGAGGTCCACAAGATCACCGTGGCCCGCCAGGTGCTGAAGGACTACAAGGCCACCGACGGGCTGTGGCCCAGCGGCCACCTGCCCGCCCGGCGGGAGGCCGCCCGGGCCCGCTACGCCGAACTGCTCGAGCACGCCGTCGGCAACGACGAATGACGACGCTCGGCATCATGCACGGCTCCTCGTTCCGGGGCGACGGCGCCGGCGCCCTCGGCGCGCTGGCCGACGACTACGAGCGCCGCTTCCTGGCGTCGCTCGGGCACTGAACCTGTGAGCGCTGACGCCCGCTTCGACCTCACCGGCAGGGTGGCGCTGGTGACCGGCGGCAGCCGGGGCCTCGGCCGGGCCATGTGCCTGGCCTTCGCCGAAGCCGGAGCGACGGTGGCCGTGGCCAGCCGCAAAGTCGACGCCTGCGTCGCGCTGGCCGACGAGATCACGGCGACGACCGGCGCCAAGGCGGCCGGTTTCGCCTGCAACGTCGCCCGCTGGGGCGACTGCGACCGGCTGGTGGCCGAGGTCTACGACACCTTCGGCCGGGTCGACGTCCTCGTCAACAACGCCGGCAGCTCACCGCTGTACCCCTCGCTGGCCGAGGTCGAGGAGGAACTGTTCGACAAGGTGATCGCCCTCAACCTCAAGGGGCCGTTCCGGCTGGCGGCGCTGATCGGCACCCGGATGGCGGCCCAGGGCGGCGGCTCGATCATCAACGTCAGCAGCGTCGGCGCCGTGATGCCCGACCCCGACTCCCTGCCGTACTCCGCCGCCAAGGCCGGGCTCAACGTCCTCACTTCGGGGCTGGCCAAGGCCTTCGGCCCCACCGTGCGGGTCAACGGGATCATGCCGGGACTCTTTCTCACCGACATCAGCAAAGCCTGGGACCAGGAGTCCTACGCCGAACGGGCGGAGCGCTCGATCCCGCTCCGGCGGGGCGGCGAGCCCGAGGAGATCGCCGGCGCCGCCCTGTACCTGGCGTCGGCGGCGTCGAGCTACACCACCGGCACGATCCTCCGGGTCGACGGCGGCCTGGCCCCCGGCCCGGGCTGAAACGACGACGACGACCGAGGACTGGAGGTCGCATGGACACCAACGCCACCGCCGCCCGGGGCCGGGTCCGGGTCGAACCGGCCGCCAAGCGGGTCCGGATCATGCTCGGCGGCCAGGTCGTGGCCGACACCACCGGCGCCGTCTACGTCTGGGAAAACCCCAGCTACCCGCAGTACTACATCCCCCTGGCCGACGTGGCCCCCGGAGCATTGAAGGAGACCGGCGCGACGACGCACTCCCCGAGCCGGGGCACCGCCGTCCACTACTCCGTCCACGGCGGCGACCGGGTCGCCGAGGACGCTGCCTGGCGGTACGCCGACTCCCCCCTCGACCCGCTGCGGGACCGGGTCAGATTCGACTGGGGGGCCATGGACGCCTGGTTCGAGGAGGACGAGGAGGTCTTCGTCCATCCCCGCAGCCCCTTCACCCGGGTCGACATCCTCCGCACGTCACGCCCCGTCCGCATCGAGGTGGCCGGTGTCGCCGTGGCCGAGACCACGCATGCGACCTTCCTGTTCGAGACCGGCCTGCCCCGGCGGACGTACGTGCCGAAGCTCGACGTCCGCATGGACCTGCTCGACCCGACCGACTCGGTCACGATGTGCCCCTACAAGGGCACGGCCCGCTACTGGTCGGTCCGGGCCGGCGGCGACGTCCACCGGGACCTGGCCTGGAGCTACGACGCGCCGTTCCGGGAATCGGCTCCGATCGCCGGCCTCGTCGCCTTCTTCGACGAGAAGGTCGACGTGTACGTCGACGGCGTCCTCCGGCCCCGGCCGAGGACGCCGTTCTCGTAGAGCCCGGACGCGCTGCGGCGGGGCAACGCTCCCGTGTTGCCCCGCCGCCAGCCGAAAAGCTCGGTCAGCCGTTCCCGGCGACCGCCTCGGGGACGACCCAGACCATGGAGTGCGGCTTGTAGAAGCCCGCACCCGGGTGGCCGGGCCAGTCGCTGCGGTTGAAGTCGATGCCGAGGGAGCCGTTGTACTGGTCACGGAAGGCCGTGTCGTAGCTCAGCGCCCCGGTCTGCGGGTTGATGTTGACCATGTAGCAACGGTGGTTGCCGTCATAGCCCGTCCGGGCGACGAAGTAGTCGCAGAACAGCAGCCGGGTCGGCGCGCCCGGCCCGGCAGCCGTCGTCACGAAGTTGTGGTTGTCGATGCCGGCCCAGTGCGGGCCGCCCGACGTGTTGTCGTCGACGGTGAGGACGCCGGCCAGCGTCGGGCAGTCGGCGGCGTCGCCGTGGCCCTGGCCGATCTCCCGGCCGCTGGTGATGTTGCAGTCGACCGTGCCGGTCTGCTCGGCGTGCTTGATGAGCTTCTCGACGTTGATGACGTAGACCATCTTGGGCGTGCCGTTGTCGAAGGTGTTGGTCGACCCCGGGTTGCGCCCGCCGACGGTGTGGAACAGGAACCGGTTGTCGTGGCTGACCTGGGTCCAGGCGCCACCGGCGCAGGCGCCGGGCTCGGCGCCGTTGCCCTTGCCGGAACCGAGGTTGGTGTAGTTCGGAACCTGGAGCTCGGTCATGCCGTCGTCCCAGACCTGCTTCCACTGGCTGGAGGAGTCAGGCTGGACGTTGGTCATGTCGGGCAACATGAAGATTCCGCCACCGCACATCGACTCGGCGAAAATGGCCTTGGAGGGGGCGTGTGTCTTGCCCGTTTCCATGATCCCGATGTTGTCGTGGGCCGGGTTCGGCGGGTTCTTCACGCTCTTCGGCATGTGGCCCACCGAGATCAGCTTCGGCGCCTCGGGGTTGGAGATGTCCCAGATCCGGGCCGTCGGCCGGAAGGCGTGCTGCTCAACCGTCTTCACCGGGTCGGAACCCAGCTCGCGGGCGTCGGCGTAGTCGGTGGTGATCATCCGGTTGAGGTCGGGCCGGGCCTGGATCCCATGCGGGTTGGCGCACGTGAACGTCGGCCGTGCCTCCATCGGGGTACAGGGCTCGGGCACGCCGCCCGGGTTGCCCCGGAACACGGCGAAGTCCTGGCCGCCCGCCGTCTCCGACGCCTGCACCATGCCCTTGGCCGAGTCCGGCTTGAACACGACCACCGAACCCGGCGACCCGCCGTAGTTCGGCTCGCCGGCGGTCATGTACGTCCCGACCGCGTCCTTGCCGATGAAGTCGAAGGCGTCGGGGAAGGCACCGATCGGGTTCTCCTCACCCCGCACGATGTTCTTCAGCGTGATGTTGGGGATGTCGCTCGGGTCCCAGATCGTCGTCAGGTCGGTGAACAGGTGACCGGCCACGATCGGCTCGCCGGCGTCCCACTCGTACTGCATGTGGTGCGGCTCGCTCTCCACGCCGAACGGCGGCGGCACCTGGACGAAGTTGACGACCTTGCCGTAGTCCTTGTTCATGCTGCCGTCGACGTTGAGCTTGCGGACGTCGACCACGACCATGGCGTCGAGCCCCGGCAGGAACTGCTTGCTGCCGACGTTGATGAGGCCCGTCGGGCTGATCGAGCCCTGGTTGATGAACCGCATCGTGTCGTTGCCGCTCATGTCGCCGATGTTGTTCTTGCCGGACCAGATGACGACGTACTCCGGCTTGCTGTCGAGCGGCGCGTGGCCACCAACCTGAGCCGCCTTGAACTGCTGGATGGCGAGGTCCCGGGCCTGGATGGCGCCGGGGATCACGTTCTGGACGACCTTGGGTACGTCATTGCGGTTGTTGATGGCCTCCGCCCGCTGCCGGGCCTGCTGCATCGCCGAATCGAGCGACGGCGACGAGCTCCCGAACGAAGCGCCTGGATAGACCATCAAGAGAGCGAGCGCCGCTCCGCCGATGACTCCCGTCCTGGCGGCGCGTCGAAATCTCTTCATCCAATCCCCCCCTACACGTCAATGCTGCATTGAGTCTGCGAATATGCGATGAATTGGGAGGCCTTGCCGGCAGCCCTTAGAGCCTTGAAGACCCGACTCCAGATCTACGTCCCCGGCGGAACGCTGTCAAGGTTTCCGTATATTCGCACCCAGCGTTTTTCTCCCCGGTGACACGAAGATTGCGAAGATTTCATTCCGGTTTCGGCCGGACGCGCAAGCGTGGCCATGGGGGCGAGACCATGGCCACGCTCGAGCTCAGGGAGATCGACACGAGAGAGGCGGCGTCGATCCAAGAAAAACCGTAACCCGGCCGGAGCCGATTTCACAACGATGTATGTATGTGGTCTTCGATACCGGAATGAAATAAATGCAACCCAGACGAATTGGTCGGGATCTCGACCACGAAACGGGCGCCGGCGGGGGCGGCGTCCTCCACCCAGACCCGACCGTCGTGAAGGCGGACGTGCTGGGCCACCAGCGCCAGGCCCAGCCCGACGCCGCCACCGCTGCCCCGGTCGCCGGCCTCGGGGGAACGGCGGTAGAAGCGCTCGAAGATCCGCTCCCGGTCCTCGGGCGGCACGCCGGCGCCACGGTCCTCGACTTCGAGCCGCAGCCGGTCGCCGTCGACCACGACCCGCACCGACGCCAGCCCCCGGCCGTGGGTCTCGGCATTGCGGACGAGGTTGGCCACCACCCGGGCCATCCGGCGGGGATCGGCCCGCACCACCGTCGCCGGGTCGCCGACGATCTCGACGGGAACGGGCGGCCCGCCGGGTCGGCCGGCCACCGCCGCCACCAGCGCCTCGACGGTCATGTCCTGGCGGCGCAGGGCGCCGGGCCGGGCGGCGTCCATGCGGGAGATCTCCAGCAGGTCGGTGACCATCCCCTCGAAGCGTCCGACCTCCTCGACGAGCAGCGTCAGCAGCCGGGCGGTGCGTTCGTCGAGCCGGTCCCGGCGCCACTCCATGGCCTCCACCGCCGTCTTGAGCGTGGTGAGCGGCGACCGGAGCTCGTGGCTGACGTTGGAGGCGAAGCGGGCGTCGCGCTCGATCTGGATGCTCAGGGCGTCGACCATGTCATTGAAGGAACCGGCCAGGTCGGCCAGGTCCTCGTCGCCGCCGACGTCGAGCCGGCGGCTACGGTCGCCGTCGGCGATGGCCCGGGCGGTGCGGCCGATGTCGACCACCAGGGACAGCAGCCGGCCGAGGACGAAGAGCCCGAGGGCCAGGCTGCCGAGCAGCGTGGCCACCGCCGCCGCCACCAGCGCCAGCTGAACGGCGCCGAGCGTCCGGGCCAGTTCGTGGAGCGGGAAGACCTCGAAGTAGCCGTCGCCGGTGGCGAGCGGGATGCCGACGACCAGCTTCGGCCCGGCGACGTGGTAGCGGAGGTCGCGCTCGTGGCGGCCGGTGATGACGTCGTTCCGCACCGCCGCCGGGATGAGGGCCTCGGTCTGCCCGAGGCGGGCGGAGTACCACCGCCCGTCCCGGAAGAGGAAGGGGATGGAACCGGAACCGCTCGGCGATTCGAGCGAGCCGAGGAGCTGGGGGATGGAATCGGCGTGGCCCCGGCTCAGGTCGTCCATCAGCCGGGCATCGGCCGATGTCTGCCGCACGGCGTAGGCCCGCCGCTGGCGGACGAGGTAGCTGCGGGAGACGCCATAGGTCACCAGCGACACGACCCCGATCAGCAGGATGCTCCCGACGGCGAAGATCGCCAGCACCTGCAGCCGCAGGCTCCGGCTCCCGAGCCGCCGGCGTTTCACCGGCCGATCCGTTTCACCGGCGCATCCGCTTCACCGGGCGACCCGGTAACCGCGACCCCGGACGGTCACGACGTACTGCGGACGGGCCGGATCGGGCTCGAGCTTCAGGCGGAGGCGGTGGACATGCATGTCGACGACCTTGCTCTCGGGGAGATCGTCGTAGCCCCAGACCTCGGTCAGCAGCATGTCGCGGCTGAAGATGCGCCCCGGGTGGGCGGCCATGGCCGACAGCAACTGGAACTCGGTGCGGGTGAGGGGGATCTCCTCCCCGCCCCGGTGGACGGTGCCGTCGGCGAAGTCGATGGTCAGGTCGCGGACCTGGAGGGGCAGGGCGTCGGGATGGCGGACCCGGTTCCTCCGCACCTGGGCCCGGATCCGGGCCGTCAGCTCCTTGGGCTCGAACGGCTTCGTCACGTAGTCGTCGGCTCCCGCCTCGAGCCCGGCCACGACGTCGTAGGTGTCGGTCCGGGCCGTCAGCATGATCACCGGCACCGAGCTGGTGGCCCTGATCTCGCGGCAGATGTCGAAGCCGTCGCGCCCGGGGAGCAGCAGGTCGAGGACGACGCAGTCGATCGGGTGGGATTCGACGACCGCCAGCCCCTCCTCCCCGGTGCCCGCCTCGTCGACCGTGTGACCCTCGTCCTCCAGCAGGATCCGGGTCGTCTCGCGGATGCGGTCGTCGTCCTCGACGATGAGGATGCGGGCCATACCGGCGAGCGTACCGCCGAGCAGGCGGCCCGGACTCAGCGCGCCGGCGTGGCGCTCGGCCCGACGTGCTTGTCGAGCCAGGCGGTCAGCGGACGGGCGCCGACGAGGAACTCGACGACGCGCTGCTTCGCCTTGGCGGTGCCCATCCACGCCGCCACCGGCCACTCCCTCCAGGCGATGAGTCCTTTGTGGCGCAACAGGTCGATCCGGGGATGGTCCTTGGGATAGCCCTTCGGCGCCGTCCGCAGCGACTCCCGGGCGGTGACCTCGGCGCCCGTCCGGCGGAGCTCGGCGACGAGGCCCTCGAGCTCGGCGCCGGTCGTGTCCTCGGCCACCGCCCGGCGGTACTGCTCGAGCTGGTCGGGCATCATCACGTAGTAGCCC
>JAICYE010000279.1 GCA_025934385.1 Acidimicrobiia bacterium
CGGCGGCGATGAGCCAGCCGGGCGAGCGCCCCCGGTCGACGTGGACGGCGAGCGCGGCCATGGCGGCCAGAGCGAGGACGACGAACAGCGGCTCGCTCAGGGCCGACCCGGCGGCGGCCAGGAGGTCGACGGCCGCCGCGGCCAGGACGGCGGCGACCAGGCCGGCGGCGCTGGAACCGGTGGCCCGACGGGCCAGGGACGCCACCAGTACGACGACGGCACCGGCGGCGGCGACGTTGACGACCCGGGCGGCAGCCAGCGGGTCGGGCCCCAGCCGCCCGACCGCGGCCAGCAGCACGGGGAAGAGCGGGGGGAAGTGGCCGATCGGCGGCAGCCCCGGGGGCGGGGCCAGGCCATGCCCGGCGAGCAGGTTGCGGGCGGTCCCCACGTAGGACACCCCGTCGGGGCTGACGTACAGACCCTTGCGCGTCGCCGCCGCCACCGCGGCCATGGCCGCGACGGCCGGGCCGACGGTCCACCCGCCGCCGACCCGGCGGCCCGCCACCCCGCTCAGGTGATCCGGGCGACGAAGCCCTCGAGCTGGCGGAGGTTGCGGCACTCGAACACCCCGTCGCACAGCTCGCCGTACTCCGAGACGATCGAGTCGCCGGTGTCCCAGTACGACCGCGGTTCGGGGTTGAGCCACCACAGCCGTCGGGCCCGGCGGCGGATCTCGCCGAGGATCCGGGCGTTGGAGGCGTGGTAGTTGTTCCTGGCGTCCCCGAGGACGATGACCGAGGCCCTCGGGCCGATCTCACGCCCCCACCGGGACCAGAACGAGCCGAGGGCCCGGCCGTAGTCCGAGTGGCCGTCGGCGGCGATCACGTCGGCCTCCTCGTGGACGCGGCCGAGGGCCTCGGCCAGGTCGTCGGCGCCGGTGAAGAGGCGGGTGACCTCGTCGATGCCGTCGATGAACACGAACGTGCGGACGGCCGAGAACTCGCCGGCCAGGGCGTGCACGAGCTGCAGGGTGAACCGGGCGAAGGTCGCCACCGAGCCGGACACGTCGGCCAGCACCACGATCTCCGGCTTGTGCGGGTGGGGCCGGCGGAACCGGGGGTCGGCGGGGACGCCGCCCGTGGAGAGCGACCGGCGCAGCGTCCGGCGGAAGTCGAGCCGGCCGTGGCGGCCGTGGCGCCGCCGCCGGGCCAGCCGGGCGGCCATGCGCCGGGCGAGGGGCCGCAAGGAGCGGTGCAGGGCGGCCAGGTCGTCGCGGCTGGCGTGCAGGAAGTCGACGTCCTCGGGGAGGGGCCGGCGCACCGATCGGGCGACCGCCGCCGCCCCCCGCTCGGCCACGAGCCGGGCGCGGACCTCGGCCTCCACCTCGGCCCGGAGCCGCCCGGCCGCGCCGGCCAGGTCGTCGCGCTCCAACCACCCGGCGCCGGCCAGGAGCCGGGCCAGGGCGCCGTCGAGGTCGAGCTGGCGCAGGGTGCGGTGGACGTAGGCGCTGCCCCGGACGCCACGCCCGGCCTCCATCCCGGCGAGGCGGGCCACGGCGAGGCGGGCGACGTCCCGCAGGGCCGCGTCGTCACCCGCGCGCAGGGCGGCGTCGAGCAGCGCGGCCAGATCGGCGCCGGCGCCGGCGCCCTCGTCGCCGACCGGCGCAAGCCGAACGGGGAAGTAGGCGTCGAAGACGGCGTCGAAGGCCGGGCGGTGCTCGGGCCGCTTCACCATGGTTGCGGCCATGGCCGCCCGCAGCGCGTCCCGGTCGTCCAGCGGGACGTGGACGACGGCCTGCATGGCGTCCACGTTCTCGGTGAGCGAGACCGGGAGGCCGGCGGCCCGCAGCTCGCCGACGAAGCCGGCCAGCAGGTCGAGCACGGGGTGCCGCTACCCGGCCGCGGCCTTGAGCTCCCGGGTGGCGGCGGCGATGTCGGCCCGGTGCTTGAGCAGGACGTGCAGCGTGGACCGGGTGGCGTCGGCGTCGAGCTGCTCGATCCCCAGGACCACGAGGGTCCGGGCCCAGTCGAGGGTCTCGGACACCGACGGCGGCTTGCGCAGGTCGAGCAGCCGCAGGCTGCGGACGATGCGGGCCACCTCGGAGGCCAGGTGGGCCGGCAGTTCCGGCACCCGGGCCAGGACGATCTCCCGCTCCCGCTCGACGCTCGGGTAGTCGAGGTGCAGGAACAGGCACCGGCGCTTGAGGGCCTCCGACAGGTCACGCGTCCCGTTCGACGTGAGGAACACCAGCGGGATCCGCCGAGCCGTCACCGTGCCCATCTCCGGTACCGACACCTGCCAGTCGGAGAGCACCTCGAGCAGCAGGGCCTCGGTCTCGACCTCGACGCGGTCGACCTCGTCGATCAGCAGGACGACGGGCTCGTCGGCCCGGATGGCCTCCAGCAGCGGCCGGGCCAGCAGGAACTCCTCGGTGAAGATGTCGTCCTCGAGGGCGGCCCACGACGAGCCCTCGCCCTCGCCGGCCTGGATGCGCAGGAGCTGCTTGCGGTAGTTCCACTCGTACAGGGCCTTCGACTCGTCCAGGCCCTCGTAGCACTGCAGCCGGACCAGGCGGCTGCCGGCCCAGCGGGCGACCGACTTGGCCAGCTCGGTCTTGCCCGTGCCGGCCGGCCCCTCGACCAGCACCGGCTTGTCGAGCCGGTCGGCCAGGAACACCACGCCCGCCGTCGCCTCGTCGGCCAGGTAGTCGACCGACGCCAGCCCGTCACGGACCGCGGCGATCGACCCGAAGCGCCCGGCACCCGGCGAGGCCGGCACTACGTCCTGATCTGGCCGTCGCCGGTGACGACGTACTTGAGGGTGGTCAGCTCCCGCAGGCCCATGGGGCCGCGGGCGTGGAGCTTCTGCGTGCTGATGCCGATCTCGGCGCCGAAGCCGAACTGCTCGCCGTCGGTGAACCGGGTCGACGCGTTGACGACGACGGCGGCGGCGTCGACCTCCCGGGCGAACCGGCGGGCCGCGCCCAGGTCCGTGGTGCAGATGGCCTCGGTGTGGCCGGTGCCGTACCGGTTGACGTGGTCGATGGCCGCGCCCAGCGAGTCGACCACCGCCACCGACATCTTGAGGTCGAGGAACTCGGCGCCGAAGTCGTCCTCGGTGGCCGCGCCCATGGCCGGGACCAGCGCGCGGGCCCGTTCGTCCCCGACCAGATCCACCCCGGCCAGTGCCCCGGCGGCGCGGGGCAGGAACTCGGCGGCGACGTCGGCGTGCACGACGAGCGACTCGGCCGCGTTGCAGACCGACGGCCGCTGGGTCTTGGCGTTGACCACGATCTCCAGGGCCTGGTCGAGGTTCGCGGCCCGGTCGACGTAGACGTGGCAGTTCCCGTCGCCGTCGATCACGTAGGGGACGGTGGCGTGCTCCAGGATGGCCCGGATCAGCGAGGGGCCGCCCCGGGGGATGAGGCAGTCGATCGACTCCCGCAGGCGCATGAACTCGACCGCGGCCTGGTGGCGGACGTCGTCGACCAGCACCAGCGCGTCGACCGGCAGGCCGGCCTTGGCCAGGCCCTCGCGCAGGGCGCCGGCGACGGCCAGGTTGGACGCCAGGGCGGCGCCGGAGCCCCGGAGGAAGGCGGCGTTGCCCGACTTGAGGCACAGGCCGAAGGCGTCGCTGGTCACGTTGGGCCGGTTCTCGTAGATGATGGCCACCACCCCGAGCGGCACTCGGACCTTCTCGATGACCAGGCCGTTCGGGCGGGTCCAGCCGGTGGTGACCTCGCCCACGGGGTCGGGCAGCGCCGCCACCTGGCGCAGCCCGTCGGCCATGGCCTCCACCCGCGCCGGCGACAACCGCAGCCGGTCGACCACGGTGCCCGACGTCCCCCCGGCGTCGGCCCGGGCGACGTCGGCCGCGTTGGCGGCCAGCACCTCGTCGGTCTGTCGGACCAGCACGTCGGCCGCGGCCAGCAGGGCGGCGTCCTTGGCCGCGGTCGAGGCGGTGGCCAGGACCCGGGACGCGGCCTTGGCCCGTTGCCCGAGCTCGGCGATGGTTGCCGGGACGGAGGTCACGGCCACGACGTTACCGGCAGCCGGGCGTCAATCCTTGCCCATATCGGCCAGGAAGCGGTCGGCCTCGTCGGGCGTCCTGCCCTCGCTGATGAGCCGGTCGCGCAGGACCTCCAGGACCTGCTCGGGGGTCGGCTCCGGGTCGACGCCGAAGCGGGCCTGCACCTCCAGGGCGATCTCGATCAGCTCGTCGTGCAACGCCTGCATCTCGGCCCCGACCGAGTCGGCCCGGGGCGCGGGCTCGACGATCGGGCCGGTGAGGGGCAGGCCGGCCCACTTCCAGGCCAGCA
>JAICYE010000388.1 GCA_025934385.1 Acidimicrobiia bacterium
CGCGGGGCCGCGGCCCAGGGCGCCCGCCACGCCTGGGAGCTGGCCGGCCGGCTCCGGCGGGGTTGGCTCCTCATGGCCAGCTCCTGCCTCGCCTGGGGGCTCGGCATGGTGGTCTGGACAACCTACGAGTCGATCCTGGGGCGTGATGTCCCGTTCCCGTCGCTGGCCGACGTCGGCTACCTGGCCACCGTCCCGCTGGCGGTGGCGGCGCTGCTGATCGTCCCCACCGCCCCCCAGCGGCTGGCGGCCCAGGCCCGGACGGTGGTCGACGGCCTCGTCATCGGGGCCTCGCTGCTGATCATCAGCTGGATCCTGGCGCTCGGCCCCGTCGTCCACCAGGGCGCCTCGGCGCTGGCCGATTTCCTGGCCATCGCCTATCCCCTCGGCGACGTGATCATGGCCACGATCGTGGTCTTCGCCATGGCCCGATCCCGGCTCGGCAGCCCTCTCGGCCGGGCGACGCTGCTCCTCCTCTGCGGCGGGCTCCTGTCCGCCTGCGTAGCCGACAGCGGCTTCAGCTACCTGGCCCTCCAGAACGACTACGCCAGCGGCAACCGCATCGACATGTTCTGGTTCCTCGGCTACCTGCTGGTCTTCCTGGCCGCCCGCCAGGCCCCCCGCCACGCCGCCGCCTGGATGGAGCCGCCGCTCACCCGGCAGTCGGGCAGCATCGTCTACGCCGTCGTGGGACTGGCGGTGGGGACGATGGTCGGCGCGCTGGCGTTCGGCAACGTCGACCCCTTCCTCTTCTGGGTCGGTCTGTTCCTCGTCGCCGCCGTGGTGGCCAGGAACGTCCTCATCGCCCTCGACCGCAGCGCCCTGGAGAAGTCGGTGGAGGCCTGGGTGCCGGTCCGTAAAGATGACCTCGAGAGCTGGATCCCCCTCGTGGGGAGCGGGAACCGGAACTAGGGGGAACCGGAACTCGGGAGCTTCGCCCGGCTCCCCCGGCCGCGCTGCGTCAGAGCTCGTCGGTCTCCAGGAGACCGTTGGCCGCCGCCAGCGCCGTGGCCGCCCGGACCGCCTCCTCGTAGATGGCCGTGAGGTGATGGGCGGCGGTGGCCGGGTTGGGCCCGAGCGGCGGGTCGCCCAGGGAGCGGACCACCGCCCCCGGGTCGACGGTCGGCCGGACCTTGCGGTCGGACGGCGGCCCTTCGGTGGCCCGGCCCCAGAAGTCGGCTCCGCCGGAGCGGCGCCGCCCGCTCGACGAGCGCTGGTTTCCGGCGGCCTGAGGCTGGCCGGCGCCCGGGCGGTTCCGGTTGCCCCGCCGCTTGCGGCTGTTGCCCCCGCCGCTCCCGCCTCCGCCACCGCTCTGGTCGGGCGGCATCACGCCGCCTCCTCGTCGCCGGCGCTGCCGTCCCGGGCGACGTCCTCGACGATGGCGTCGGCCCGCAGCCCGAGGGCGGTGCGCAGCTCGGCGGCGCTCAGGTCGCCGAGGGAGCTGCTGGCCGGCAGCACGAGATCGGCGATGCGCCGCTTGCCGGCCACGACCTCCTCGACCCGCTCGTCGACCGTCCCCGGGCACACCAGCCGGTGGCAGATGACCGTGTGGGCCTGGCCGATCCGCCACGCCCGGTCCCGGGCCTGGTCCTCCACCGCCGGGTTCCACCACCGGTCGTAGAGGACGACGTGGCTGGCGGCGGTCAGGTTGAGCCCGGTGCCGCCGGCCTTGATCGACACGACCAGCGCTCCTGGCCCGGTGCCCTCCTGGAACTCCTTCACCAACCGGTCCCGCTGGGTGCGGGTGAGGCCGCCGTGGTAGCAGGCGATCGGCAGGCCGGTCTTCTTGGTGAGGTGGTCGGCCAGCCGCTCGCCCCACCGGGCGAAGTGGGAGAAGACGAGCATCCGCTCGCCGGCATCGAAGACCGCCTCGATCAGCTCCTCCAGCCGGGCCAGCTTGCCCGAGCGGCCGTCGAGGGGGCCGTCGTCGTCGTTGACGTAGGCGGCGGGGTGGTCGCAGATCTGCTTGAGGTGGGTGATGGCGGCGAGGACGTGCCCCTTGCGGGCGGTGGAGTCCTCCTCGGCCGAGGCGCCGGTGTTGGTGGCCAGCAGGTTGTCGAGGACGGCCTGGTACAGCCCGACCTGCTCGGGGGTCATGGCGCAGTGGTCGAGCTCGTCGATCTTGTCGGGCAGCTCGGCGGCGATCTCGGGCTCGGCCTTCGTGCGGCGGAAGACCAGCAGCCCGTTGAGGGCCCGCAGCGCCTGCTCGCCCGACCGGGCCGGACCGCTGGCCCCTCCCGAGCCGGCGGAGTCGGCGGAGTCGCCGGCGCCGTCGCCCGTGGCGCCGATCGGCCGGGGCCGCGACAGCGCCTCGACGAACACCGCCCGGGGCCCGACGAGCCCCGGGTTGGTGAAGTCGAGGATCGACCACAGGTCGCCGAGACCGTTCTCCACCGGCGTGCCGGTGAGGGCCAGGCGGCTGCGGGCCGGGACGCGGCGCAGCTCCTGGGCGGTGTCGCTGGCCGGGTTCTTGATGGCCTGGGCCTCGTCGATGATCAGCCGGGCCCAGTCGACCTTGGCCAGCTCGTCGACGTCGCGCACCGCGGTGGCGTAGGTGGTCAGTACGACGTCGGACTCGGCCACCTCGGCGGCCACCTCCTCGGCCCCCGAGGCCCGGTCGGCGCCGTGGTGCATCCGGAAAGTCAGCCCCGGCGTGAACCGGGCCGCCTCGGCCGCCCAGTTGCCGAGCACGGCCGGCGGGGCGATCACCAGCGCCGGCCCGTCCGCCTTGTGCTCCAGCAGGTGGGCGAGGACGGTGGGGGTCTTCCCGAGCCCCATGTCCATGGCCAGGCAGCCGCCCAGCCCGGCCCGGTCGAGGAACCCCATCCAGCCCCGGGCCTCGGCCTGGTAGTGGCGCAGCTCGCCGACGAATCCCTCCGGCGCCGGCAGCGGACGGGCCGCCCCCGCCGCCGCCCCCCGCACCAGGTCGACGGCCCAGCCGCCGCCTTCGACCAGCACCGGGCCGCCGAGCCCGCCTTCGAGGCCCACGGCGTGGCGGAGGATCTCGGCCCCCGACATCTCGGTGCGCTTCGACCGGTCGGCCAGCGCTTCGGCCGCCGCCTGGAGGTCGGCCTTGTCGAGCTCCACCCACCCGCCCTTGGTCTGGACGAGCGGCCGGGCCTGGGCGGCCAGTTTGCGAATGGCGGCGGCGTCGAGGCTGACGTCGTCGACGGCCACCGACCACTGCACCCG
>JAICYE010000325.1 GCA_025934385.1 Acidimicrobiia bacterium
GGCGAACCGCCGAGCCCCGCCGACCCGCCGTCGGGCTGCCGGTTCCGCACCCGCTGCCCGAAAGCGGCCACCGTCTGCGCCGCCGAGCCGGGCCCCGACCTCGCCGAGCGGGGCGGCGGGCACCCGGTGGCCTGCCACTTTCCCGGCTGACCGGGAGAACGACACTACGTTTTCGGCCATGAAGCTCGGACTCGGCATGGGCTACTGGTCGTCGGGCCCGCCGCCCGACATGCTCGCCACCGTCGTCGAGGCGGAGCGCCTCGGGTTCGACTCGATGTGGACGGCCGAGGCCTACGGCTCCGACGCCCTCACGCCACTGGCCTGGTACGGCTCCCACACCACCCGGATCAAGCTCGGGACGGGCATCTGCCAGATGCCGGCCCGCACGCCGACGGCGCTGGCCATGGCGGCCATGACGGTCGACCACCTCTCCGAGGGGCGGCTGGTCCTCGGCGTCGGCGCCTCGGGCCCGCAGGTGGTCGAGGGCTGGTACGGGCAGCCCTATCCGAGGCCGCTGGAGCGGACCCGGGAGTACGTCGACATCGTCCGGAGGACCGTGGCCCGGCAAGAACCGGTGGAGTACGCCGGCCGCCACTACACGCTGCCCTATTCGGGCGACTCCGGCACCGGGCTCGGCAAGGCCCTCAAGTCGACGATCCATCCCCGCCGCGGCGAGATCCCGATCCACCTCGGCGCCGAGGGCCCGAAGAACATCGCCCTGGCGGCGGAGATCGCCGACGGCTGGGTGGCGATGCTGTACTCGCCCCACGACGACGGCTGGTACCGGGAACGCCTCGCCGAGGGCTTCGCCCGCCGTTCGCCGGAGCGGTCGCCGGTCGCCGGCTTCGAGGTCGTCTGCCTCACGCCGGTCGTCATCAATCCCGACGTCGAGGCCGCCGCCGACATGATCCGGCCCCACCTCGCCCTCTACGCCGGCGGGATGGGCGCCCGGGGGGCCAACTTCCACTTCGACGCCATCGCCCGGGCGGGGTTCGAGGCCGAGGCGACGAAGGTCCAGGAGCTGTACCTGGCCGGCCACAAGAAGGACGCCATCGCCGCCGTCCCCACCCCCATGGTCGAGGCGATGGCGCTGGTCGGGCCGCCGGAGAAGATCCGCGACGACCTGGCCGCCTGGGAGGCCGGGGTGGTCACCACGCTGCTGGTCAGCGGCCCCGCGGCCATGCTGCGGGTGCTGGCCGAGATCGTCCTGTAGACCCGGAGCGAGGAGCGAACAGCGTGGATAAGCACTTCGCCTCGGTGTTCGACCACCACATGTCCTACTGCGACACCGCCCCCGACGGCCATCCCGCCGAGCGGACGTTCCTGTTCCTCCACGGCAACCCGACGTCGAGCTACCTCTGGCGCAATGTCATGCCGCACCTCGAGGGGCTTGGCCGTTGCATCGCGCCCGACCTCATCGGGATGGGCGACTCCGACAAGCTGCCCAACTCCGGCCCGGGCCGCTACACCTTCCACGAGCACCGGCGGTACCTCGACGCGCTGCTCGTCGGCCTCGGGCTCACGGCCACCGGGCGGATCGTCCTCGTGGTGCACGACTGGGGTTCGGCGCTGGGCTTCGACTGGGCCCGCCGCCACCCGCACGCGGTCGACGGCATCGCCTACATGGAGGCGATCGTCGCCCCGGTCAGCTGGGACGACTGGCCTGAGCAGGCCCGGGGGATCTTCCAGGCGTTCCGCGGCCCGAAGGGCGAGGAGCTCATCCTGGAGCGCAACTACTTCGTGGAGAAGATCCTGCCGCTGTCGGTGCTGTCGCCGCTGGCGGAGGAGACGATGGAGGCCTACCGGCGGCCGTACGCCCACCCGGGGGAGGACCGCCGTCCCACGCTGACCTGGCCCCGGCAGATCCCGATGGAGGGGGAGCCGGCCGACGTGGTGGCCGAGGTCGAGGCCTACGGGCGGTGGCTGGCCGGCGAGGACTCACCGCCGAAGCTGTTCGTGAACGCCGAACCCGGCTCCATCCTGGTCGGGAAGCAGCGGGAGTTCTGCCGCAGCTGGCCCAACCAGACCGAGGTCACGGTGCCGGGGCTGCACTTCATACAGGAGGACTCGGCCGACGGGATCGGCGCCGCCGTGGCCGAGTTCGTCACAACGCTGAAGTGAGGCGCCGGCGCCGATGATCGCCGTCGTGCTGTTCCTGCTGATCTTCTTCGGCGTTCCCCTGGTGTGCTGGCTGGCCGTCCGGGCGGCGAGGGACATGGACGCCCGGGGCGAGGTCGGTTGGCGCTACGGCCTCCTCGTGCTCTGCCTCCCGCCGATCGGCGTGATCGTCTGGTTGGCCGCCCGGGCCCGGCACCCCGTTCCCCATTGATTCCTGAGCCTTGAATCCCGACAGCGGCCTGCCGGTCGAGGAATGCCTGGCGGCGCTGCGGGCGGCGCTGGCGGCGGACGGGCAGGCGGTGCTGCAGGCGCCGCCCGGGGCGGGCAAGACGACCGTGGTCCCGCTACGGCTGCTCGACGAGCGCTGGCTGGCGGGCGGGCGGATCGTCATGCTCGAGCCCCGGAGGCTGGCCACCCGGGCCGCCGCCCGGCGGATGGCGGCGCTGCTCGGCGAGGACGTCGGCGCCACCGTCGGCTACCGCACCCGGGACGAGCGCCGCACCGGGCCGTCGACCCGGATCGAGGTCGTCACCGAGGGGATCCTGACCCGGCGCCTGCAGCGCGACCCGTCGCTGCCGGGCGTCGGTCTCGTGATCTTCGACGAGTTCCACGAGCGCAACCTCCACGCCGACCTGGCCCTGGCCCTCACCCTCGACGCCCGGCCGGCGCTGCGCCCCGACCTGCGGCTGCTGGTGATGTCGGCCACCCTCGACACCGCCCGCATCGCCGCCCTGCTGGGGTCCGGTTCGACGCCGGACGGCGAGGCGGCGCCGGTCATCGTCAGTGAGGGGCGGGCGTGGCCGGTCGACGTCCGGTTCACGCCGCCGGCGCCGCCGGCCCGGCGGCCGGGGTACAAGGGACGGCCCGGGCCGCCGCCCCGGCCGGGGGCCAACGTGGTGGCGGCGGCCACCGGCGCGGTGCTCCGGGCGCTGCGGGAGGAGGGCGGCGACATCCTCGTCTTCCTGCCCGGGGCGGGCGACATCCGGCGGGTCGGGGCGGCGCTCGACGAACCGGGGTCGAAGCTCCCGGCCGGAGTCGACGTCCGGCCGCTCTACGGCGCGCTCCCCGCCGCGGAACAGGACGCGGCGCTGGCGCCGTCGCCGCCGGGCCGGCGGCGCATCGTGCTCAGCACCGACATCGCCGAGACGAGCCTCACGGTCGCCGGAGTGCGGGTGGTGGTCGACGGTGGCTGGCACCGCACCCTCCGGTTCGATCCCCGCAGCGGACTCAGCCGGCTGGAGACCGTCCCGATCACGAAGGCCTCAGCCGACCAGCGGGCCGGACGGGCCGGGCGCACCGAACCCGGCGTGGCCTACCGACTGTGGTCGAAGCTCGAGCACGCCGCCCGCCGCCCGTTCCCCGACCCCGAGATTGCCACCGCCGATCTGGCCGGCCTGACCCTGGAGCTGGCGGTGTGGGGCACCACGACCCCGTTCGCTCCGGGCGCCGCCCCCGGACGCCCCGGCGCTCCGGGCGCCGCCGCCGGATCCTCGGGGGCTGCCGCCGGAGGCCCGGGCGCTGCCGCCGGGTCCCCGGGCGCTGCCGCCGGAGGCCCCGGGCTGCCGTTCCTCGATCCGCCCCCGGCCCGGGCGCTGGAGGAGGGCCGGCGCCTTCTGGCGTCGCTCGGCGCCCTCGATCCCGACGGCCGCC
>JAICYE010000397.1 GCA_025934385.1 Acidimicrobiia bacterium
ACACCATGGGGACGGAGATCGTGGCCTCCATGGTCGTGATGGAGGACGGGCTGCCCAAGCGCAGCGACTACCGCCGGTTCAAGATCCGCTCCGTCGACAACCAGGACGACTTCGCCTCGATGACCGAGGTCATCACCCGCCGCTTCACCAACTACCTCCGGGAGCGGGACGAGGGCGTCCGGGCCGGGAAGCGCTTCTCCTACCCGCCCAACCTGGTGCTGATCGACGGCGGGAAGGGCCAGCTGTCGGCGGCGGTGTCGGTGCTGGAGGAGCTGGGTCTGGAGGAGATCCCGGTGGCCAGCCTGGCCAAGCGCTTCGAGGAGGTCTACCGGCCGGGGGAGCCGGACCCCGTCCGGATCCCCCGGGATTCCGAGGCCCTCTATCTGCTGCAGGCGGTACGGGACGAGGCCCACCGCTTCGCCATCACCTACCACCGCAGCCGGCGGGACAAGGCCATGACCCGGTCGGTGCTCGACGACATCGCCGGCCTCGGCCCCGGCCGGCGCACGCGGCTCCTCAAGGAGTTCGGCTCGGTCAAGAAGCTCCGGGCCATGAGCGAGGAGGAGTTGGTGGCCGTCCGGTGGCTGCCGGAGTCGGTGGGGCGGCGGATTTATGAGCGTTTGCACACCCCGTCCGAACCAGTTCGTTCCAAGGTGGCCGCCGGTCTGTCACCCTGGATGGGCGATGAGTGACGAGCTCGACATCACGATCGTCACCGGCCTGTCCGGGGCGGGCCGGTCGGAGGCGGCCAACGTCCTCGAGGACCTCGGCTTCTTCGTCATCGACAACCTGCCGCCGCTGCTGATCCCGAAGGTGGCCGAGCTGGCCCGGGCGCCGGGCCGGCCGCCGACCCGCTACGCCCTCGGCACCGACATCCGCTCCGGCGCCCTGGAGGACCTGCACGTCGCCCTGGAGCAGCTGCGGGAGGCGGGGGCGCGGACCCAGATCCTGTTCCTGGAGGCGGCCGACGACGTCCTCGTCCGGCGCTACGAGGCCAGCCGGCGCAAGCACCCGCTGGGGACGAACGAGCGGATGACGCTGGCCATCGCCGAGGAGCGGGCGCTGCTGGAGCCGCTGCGGGCCGAGGCCGACGTGGTGATCGACACGTCGAACACCAACGTCCACCAGCTGCGGGACCGGCTGCGGGACCTGTTCGCCGCCGGCCCGTCGGAACACTCGCTGCAGGCCAACATCGTGTCGTTCGGGTTCAAGCACGGGCTGCCGCTCGACGTCGACCTGGTCTTCGACTGCCGGTTCCTGCCCAACCCCCACTGGGTCGAGTCGCTGCGGCCTCTGCCGGGGACGGACCCCAAGGTCAAGCGCTACGTGATGAAGCAGGCCGAGACGGGGGCGTTCCTGAAGGAGCTGGAGCGGCTCTTCCGGCTGCTGCTCCCGGCCTACGTGAAGGAGGGCAAGTCGTACCTGTCGATCGGCGTCGGCTGCACCGGCGGCCACCACCGCAGCGTGGTGCTGGCCGAGGAGCTGGCCCGAGTGTTCGAACGCCTGGGCTTCCCGGCCCGGGTCCATCACCGGGATCTGGAACGTGGCTGACAACAACGAGCGAGGGGGCCCCGGACCCGACGAACGGGCCGGAAACGACCGCTGGGAGGGCAATCGGCCGGCGCCGGCCCCCGCCCCGACCCGCATCCGCCGGCCAACCGGCGGCCGCCGTCCGCTGACGCCGATGCCCAAGGGCGACCCCTGGTCGCTGGGCGGCCCGCTCCCCGGCGGCCCGGCGGTGGTGGCGCTGGGCGGCGGCCACGGGCTGGCCACGGCGCTGGCCGCCGTACGCCGCTACGCCGGCTCGGTGACGGCGGTGGTGAGCGTGGCCGACGACGGCGGCTCGTCGGGGCGGCTGCGGCGGGCCCACGACGTCCCCGCCCCCGGCGACCTGCGGAAGTGCCTGGTGGCGCTGGCCGCCGCCGACACCGTGTGGCGGGAGGCCTTCGAGCACCGCTTCCACGGCGGCGACCTCGACGGCCACGCCCTCGGCAACCTCATGATCGTCGGGCTGGCCGAGGCCCTCGGCGACTTCGGACAGGCGCTGGAGGTGGCCGGCCGGTTGCTGGACTGTGCCGGCCGGGTGCTGCCGGCCACCACCGATCCGGTGGTGCTGACGGCCGACGCCGGCGACGGGTCCGACGCCGACCACCCCGTCGAGGGGCAGGTGGCGGTGTCGAACTCGATGGACCGGATCCGGCGGGTCCACATCGTCCCGGAGGACGCCAAGGCCCACCCCGACGTCACCAGTGCCATCGAGATGGCCGATCAGGTGATCCTGGCGCCCGGGTCGCTGTTCACGTCGCTGGCGCCGGTGCTGTGCGTGCCGGCCATCCGGGAGGCGCTCTCCGCCACCCGGGGCCGGATCGTCCACGTCTGCAACCTCCAGCCCCAGGTCCCCGAGACCCTGGGGCTCGATGCCACCGACCACCTCCGGGCCGTGCTCGACCACGGCGCCCGGGTCGACACGTTCCTCTATCAGCTGGACGGCGACCTGGCCGTCGACGAGGGGACGATCCGGGCCTGGAACGTCGAGCCGCTGGCCGCCGAGGTGGCGGGTCCCAACGGCCACGTGCACGACCCGGGCGCCCTTGCCAAGGCGCTGGAGGGCCTCTTGTAGGCTCCCCGAGGGAACCCCCCTCGGCCGCCCCCGCTGCGGGGGAGGCGTGCGGCCGGTGGGGGGCGGAGGCTTTCGGTCCGACGGGAGGAAGAGCAATGACGGTACGTGTGGGCATCAACGGCTTCGGGCGGATCGGCCGCTCGTTCTACCGGGCCATCATCGCCCGGGGCGCCAAAGCCGGCATCGAGCTGGTGGCGGTCAACGACCCGTTCGGCGACAGCGAGACGATGGCCTTCCTGCTCAAGCACGACTCCGTCGGCGGGATCCTGCCCAACGAGGTCAAGGTGTCGGACGGGGGGTTCTCGGTCGACGGCAACGAGGTCCGCAAGCTGGAGGAGCGCGACCCGGCCGCCATACCCTGGGGCGACAACGGCGTCGACGTGGTGATCGAGTCGACCGGCATCTTCACCGCCCGGGAAAAGGCCGCCGGCCACCTCGCCGGCGGGGCCAAGCGGGTGATCATCTC
>JAICYE010000225.1 GCA_025934385.1 Acidimicrobiia bacterium
GTGATGAAGCCGAGGCCCTCGTGCCGGAAGGCGGGCATCGCCTCCTTGGTGGTCGAGAACAGGATGAGGCCGAGCACGACGAGGACGAGGAGCCCGGAGGCGAGACAGATCCACCGGAACGTCTGGTCGGCGAGACGGGATCCGGCCTGCAGCGGCCCCTTCCCGTCGGCCTCCGGGGTAGCCGTCGCCGGGGCTGCGGTCTCCGGCGGCCTCGTCGTGCTCGGCGGGGCGATCACGCCGGGATGACGAGCTTGTCGAGCTGGGCCATCGACTGCTGCTTGATGGCGTCGGACAGCATGGCGTAGTTGACGCTGGTGGCCATGCCCTGGCCGTCGGTGTAGATGTACTGCAGGAAGGCCTTCAGGTCAGTGCCCTTGGCGTGGTCGGTCTGGGTCTGGTAGACGAGGATCCAGGTCGGCGACGTGATCGGGTAGGCGGCGTCGCCGTCGGCCCACAGCGGGTTGTAGGTCAGGTCGGGGTTGACCGTCACGTTGGCCAGGGCGGCGCTGGCGCCGTCGAGGGTGGCGTCGACGTACTGGCCCGCCTTGTTCTTGATCTTGGCCCACGTGAGGTTGGCCGCCCTGGCGTCGGAGAAGTCGACGTAGCCGACGGCGCCGTTGGTGCTGCTGATGATCTGGGCCACGCCGCTGTTGCCGTTACCGGCCTGCTCGTCGGCCGGCCAGTTCACGGTCGAGCCGGCGTCGAGCGTCCAGGCCGAACCGGCCGCCATCTCGAGGAACGTCGTGAAGTTCGACGTCGTGCCGGAGCTGTCAGACCGGTGGGCCACGGTGATGGCCGTCGACGGGAGCTTCACGCCGGGGTTGTCGGCGGCGATCTCGGGGGCGTTCCAGGTCTTGATCTGGCGCTCGAAGATCTTGGCGATCGTCGTCGGCGAGAGCTGCAGGCCCTCGACGCCGTTCAGGTGGTACGAGACGGTGATCGGCGCCGCCACCGTCGGGAAGTACAGGTACGGGCCCTTGTACTTCGGCGCCTCGGCGGCGGACACCGTGGCGTCCGTGCCGGCGAAGTCGACGATGGCGCCCTGGAGGTCGGTGCGGCCCTTGCCGGAGCCGCCGCCGCCGTAGTTGACGACCACGCCGGAGTGCTGCTGCTGGAACGACTGGATGACCTGCTCGAGGAAGGGCTGGACGAAGGTCGAGCCCGAGGCGTTGAGGGTGGCGGCCGGCAGCGCCGCCGCCGTCGATCCGCTGGTGCTTCCCTGGTTGGTCTTGGAGCTGTTGTCGTTGCTCGAGCCGCAGGCGGCCAGGAGGCCGGCCATGGAGAAGGCGACGAGGAACAGGGCCGGGGTGCGAGTTCGCTTCATGAGCCGACGGTACGGAACACCGGTGAAGACGCTTTCCCTGGCAAGGGGGTTCGCGCTAAACGAATAGTTAAGTCATTCTGAACAGAGTCGAGGTGCTGTCCGATCAGCACTTTTTGCCGCAATTACACCGGGCGTTGGGATTGCCGTCACCGTGATCGAGATGGTGCTGCCCCACGGGGGCGAGCTCGCCGGCCGGCCCGCTTCCGCTCGCTGCTCGTGGGGCCCGGCCATCTCCGTAGCCGCCTCCTCGAGGCGACGGTCGTCCTGCTCCGGTCGCCCGCCTGGGAGATGGACGCCGACGGCACCTGGTACCGCCGCGGTCCGGGCGCCGAGGACGGACTGCGCCGGCTGGCGGCGTCGGCGGCGACGCTCGGCGGGGCGGGCGTTAGCCTGCGCTGATGGCGAAGACGGAGCGCGAGGTCAAGCTGGCCGCCTGGGGCGGCTTCGCCCTGCCGGCGCTCGACGACCTCGCCCCCGACGTCACCGTCGAGCCCCTCAAGACGAAGAAGCTCGACGCCACGTATTACGACACCAGGGATCTGCGTCTGGCCCGGGCCGGCGTCAGCCTCCGCCACCGGGTCGGCGACGACCCGCCGTGGACGGTGAAGCTGCCCGACGACGACTCCGGGCCGGTCATGAGCCGGCGGGAGATCCCCTTCGCCGGGCCCGCCGGCACGATCCCGGCGCCAGCGGCGGCGCTGGTGCGGGCCTACGCCCGGGGCGAGGCGCTGGTGCCGGTGGCCCGGCTGAAGACCGAGCGGTCCCGGGTGGGCCTCAAGGTCGACGGCACGGCGGTGGCGGAGATCGCCGACGACGAGGTGTCGGTGTACCACGGCCGCCGTCTGGCGTCGCGCTTCCGGGAGATCGAGGTCGAGGTCGAGGGCGAGGCGCCCGATGGGCTGCTGCCGGCGGTGGTCGAACGGCTCCGCCGGGCCGGGGCCGGCGCCCCCGACAAGACCCCCAAGGTGGTGCGGGCCCTCGGGCCCCGGGCGCTCGAGCCCCTGCCCGGGGCGGTCATCACGGTGGGCCCCGGCTCGACCGTCGGCGAGGTCGTGCAGGCGGCGATCGCCAATGCCCTGGCCCGCATCGTGGCCCACGATCCCGGCGTCCGCCTCGGCGACGACCCCGAAGACGTCCACCAGGCCCGCGTCGGCACGCGCCGGCTCCGCTCCGACCTGCGGACGTTCCGGCCCCGGCTCGACTCCGAGTGGGTGGCGGGATTGCGGGAGGAGGCCGGCTGGTTCGCCGCGCTGCTGGGAGAGGTGCGCGACACCGAGGTGCTGATGGAGCGGCTCGAGCACCAGGCCGCCACCCTCCCGAAGGAGGACGGGGAGGGCGCCAAGCCGATCGTCGCCCGCCTCGGCCGGGAGCGGGAGTCGGCCCGGGAACGTGTGCTGGAGGCCATGGACGGGCCGCGCTACATCGCACTGCTCGACCGGCTGACCGAAGCGGCGCAGGAGCCGCGCTTCGCCGATCCCGGCGCCGGCGGCGGCGACGGCGGCGCGGCGGCCGGGCCCGGGCAGCGGGCGGCGGACGTTCTGCCGCCGCTCGTCCGCCGGCCCTGGCGGCGATTGCAGAAGGCGGTGCGGGCGTTGCCCGAGGTGCCCGCCGACCAGGAACTCCACGCCGTCCGGATCCTGGCCAAGCACACCCGTTACGCCGCCGAGGCCGCCGCCGGCGTGATCGGGAAGCCGGCCTCCGTTTTCGCCAAGCAGATCGCCGCCGTCCAGACCGTCCTCGGCGACCACCAGGACGCCTGCGTCACCGAGGCCTGGCTGCGCCGGGCGGCCGGGAAGACGCGCTCGACCCGGGAGGCGATGCTCATCGGCCAGCTGATCGGCCTCCAGCGGGCCGACGCCCAGGCAAAGCGAGCGGCGTGGCCCGAAGTGTGGCGGCGGGCGTCGGACTCGGCCCTGCGGGGCTGGCTCGGTTAGAGGCGTAGGCTCCTTTCGTGAGCTGGGTCGGCATCGACCTCGGAGGCACGAAGATCTACGCCGTTGTCTTCGACGGCGTCGACGTCCACGCCGAGGCCAAGACCAAGACGCCGACCCAGGGAGGGCCCTTGGCCGTCGTCGACGCCATGGCCGCCGTGGTGCGCGACCTCGGGCCCGTCGACGGCCTCGCCGGGGTGGGCGTCGGCGCTCCCGGGGTCATCGACTCCGAGGCCGGCACGGTGCGCCAGGCCCCCAACCTCCACGGCTGGATGGAGCCCTTCGGCGTGGCCGAGGCGCTGTCGAGTGCGCTGGGCGGCGTGCCGGTGGCCGTCGACAACGACGTCAACGTCGGCACGCTGGCCGAGCACCGGCTGGGCGCCGGGAAAGGAGCCGACGACGTCCTCGGTGTCTTCGCCGGGACGGGCATCGGCGCCGGCGTCGTCCTCGACGGCGTCCTGCGGCGGGGGCCGACCGGGGCGGCGGGGGAGATCGGCCACCTGGTCGTCCGGCGGGGCGGGCGGGTGTGCGGCTGCGGGCGCCGGGGCCACCTCGAGGCCTACGCCGGCCGGGCGGCCATGGAGCGCCGGGCGCGGGACCTGGAGCGCAAGGGCCGCGACACGATGCTCGTCGACCTGGCCCCGGCCAAGCGGATGACGTCGGGCGTGTTCGTCAAGGCCCTGGCCGCCGGCGATGCCGTCGCCGTCGAGCTGATCGACGACGCGGTGGGGGCGCTCGGCGTGGCCATCGCCTCGGCCGTGTCGCTGCTCGACGTCGCGCTGGTGGTGGTCGGCGGCGGGCTGGCCGACCGGCTCGGCCCGCCGTTCGTGGCCCGGGTCGAGGAGGCCTGCCTGGCCGATGTGTTCCCCCGCAATCCGGAGCTCCGGATCGTGCCGGCGGCGCTCGGCGACCGGGGTGGGTCGATCGGCGCGGCGCTGATGGCCGCCGACCGCATCAGCGGCGCGGTCGAGGTCGACAGGTGAACGGTGAAGAGGGGCAGCGCTACCTCGACCGGGAGCTCTCCTGGCTCGACTTCAACGGGCGGGTCGTGGCCCTGGCCGAGGACGTCAAGCTTCCGTTGCTGGAACGGGTCAAGTTCCTGGCCATCTTCTCCCGCAACCTCGACGAGTTCTTCATGATCCGGGTGGCGGGCCTGCTCGACCGGGCGGCCGCCGGGCTCGGGGCGGCGGCCATCGGCGGCCTCGACCCCCACCAGGAGCTGACCTCGGTCCGCAAGCGGACGGAGGAGCTGGTCCTGCGCCAGACCGACGTCTTCCGCGACGAGGTGCAGGCCCGGCTGGCCGACGAGGGCATCCGCCTCCTCGACTGGGGGGCACTGTCGAAGGAACAGCGCAAGGAGCTCGGCCGGTACTTCGAGGACCAGATCTTCCCCGTCCTCACGCCGCTGTCGGTCGACCCCGGGCACCCCTTCCCCTACATCTCCAACCTGTCGCTCAACCTGGGGATCATGGTCCGCGACCCCCAGCGCGACGAGCGGCGCTTCGCCCGGGTCAAGGTGCCGCCGCTGCTGCCGCGGTTCGTAAAGATCGGGAGGCTTCACCAGCCTCCCCCGACGGATACCGGAGATGGCTCGTGCTTCGTGCCGCTGGAGCAGGTCATCGCCGCCCACCTCGACCGCCTCTTCCCGGGCATGGAGATCGAGCTGCAATGCCCGTTCCGGGTCACCCGCAACGCCGACCTCAGCGTGGCCGACGAGGAGTCCGA
>JAICYE010000013.1 GCA_025934385.1 Acidimicrobiia bacterium
ACAGCAGCAGCACCGACGACAGCTGGAGGTGCGGGCGGATCGGGACCATGGCGGCGCACTGCACCGGCACCCCGGCCAGGGCCAGCACCCAGGCGCCCTGGCGCCGGCGGCGCGACAGCGGGCTCGGCCGGCGGCGGCTCGGCAGCTTGACCTGGCGCCCCCGACGCGCCCCCGCCGGCGCGGGACGGCGCGCCGGCCGACGCCGCAGTTCGGGCCCGTCGGCCGGGGCGGCGTCCTCCCGGCTGATGACGTGGACGTCGATCGGCCCCGACCGGCGGATCACCTCGTTGATGACCGATCCCCGGAGCAGCTCGGCGAACCGGGACCGCAGGCTGGCGCCGAGCACCAGCTGGGTGGCGTTCTCGGTCCGGGCCAGCCCGACGAGGGCCCCGGCCACGTCGGAGCTGCGGACCTCGTGGTAGGTCCCTCCGAACTCCTCCAGCAGCTCACGGTGCCGGGCCAGAAGGTCGGTTGGTGGGCCGCTCAGCCCGTCCTCGGTGTGGACGTGCACGCCGACGAGATCGGCCTTGGCCCGGGCGGCCATCCGGGCCGCCCGCCGGATCAGCGCCTCGCCGCCCGGCGCCCCGCTGACCGCTACGACGACCCGCTCCCGGGTCTCCCACGGCGGGAGCACGCCATGGCTGGCCCGGTAGCGCTGCAGCCCCTCGTCGACCCGGTCGGCGACCCACAGAAGGGCCAGCTCCCGCAGGGCGGCCAGGTTCCCGACCCGGAAGTAGTTGGCCAGGGCGACGTCGACGCTCTCGGGGTCGTAGATGTTGCCGTGGGCCAGCCGGCGCCGGAGCGCCTCGGGCGTCATGTCGACGAGCTCGATCTGGTCGGCGGCCCGTACGAAGGCGTCGGGTACCGACTCCCCCTGGGGGATTCCGGTGATGGCCTCGCACACGTCGGACAGCGACTCGAGGTGGGCGATATTGAGCGTCGAGATCACGTCGATGCCGGCGTCGAGGAGCTCGGCAACGTCCTCCCAGCGCTTGGCGTGGCGCCCGCCCGGAACGTTGGTGTGGGCCAGTTCGTCGACGAGGGCGACCTGGGGCCGGCGGGCGAGGACGGCGTCGAGGTCCAGCTCCTCCTGCCCCGCATCTTCCTTCTCGGGGCCGCCGGTGGAGCTCCGCCGGGGCACCACCGGGAGGTCACCCAGCTGGGCGGCGGTGCGGGGCCGGCCGTGGGTGTCCACGAAGGCGGCCACCACGTCGGTGCCGCGCTCCGCCCGCCGCCGGCCCTCGCCGAGCATGGCGAACGTCTTGCCCACTCCCGGCGCGGCCCCGAGGTAGATCCGCAACGTGCCCCGTGTCATCCATGGCTCATTGTGCCGTTCTCCCGGCTCACGAGCTCATAGACGGGGTTGAGGAGGGCGAGGCGCCCCCGGCTCTCCCCCGCCGTGCCCTCCACCCTGAGCCGGACGCCGACGTCGATCCCGGCGACGGCCCGCCGGCCGAGGAACACGATCGAGATGGCCCCGGTGTCGTCGACCAGCACGCACTCGAGCGTGGCCACCTCGGCCCGGGGCTGGACCCGCATCGAGCGGATCCTCCCCTCGATCCGCACGTGCTGGCGGAACTGCACCGCGCCGATCGGCACGCAGCCGGCCGGGGCGGCGCTGGCCGGGGCGGCGCTGGCCGGGGCGGCGCTGGCCGAGGCGGGGCTGGCGGGCTCGGCGAGCAGGGCCGCAGGCGGGAGCGCCTGCGCCCCGTGCCGCAACAGGCCGAAGTGGAACGGCACCGCCGTGACGTTGGCGTGGGGCAGGAGGGACACCTCCCGTTCGATGGCGTCGGCGGTGCGGTCGTGGAGAATCCGGTGCCAGAAGCCCCGGTACTTCCGGTCCGGCAGCAGCACGCTGACCTCGGTCTCGCCGTCGGCCAGGTCGCGGGCCACGGTCTCCACGGCGCAGCGGCTCAGCCGGCGGTCGGGGCAGTCGACGAGCTCCAGCGGGATGCGGCGCAGGCCGAGCCGCTGCCACTCGTCCGACAGCTCGGCGGCGTGGTGGGCGTCGATGACGAAGTGGACGGCCCGCACCTCGTCGGGGGCGAGCGCCCGGGCGTACTGGATGGCCCGGGCCGAGGCCAGGTCGAGCTGGTCGACGAAGACGAGGACGGTGTGGCGGCGCAGCACCGCCGCCGTGGCCGCCTCGGGCACGCCGTGCTCGAGCTGGTCGGCCTCGAGCTCGTACTGCCGGGCCAGGCGGACGAGGAACACCACCATGACCGGCACCAGCACGACGATGATCCAGGCGCCGTGGGTGAACTTGGTGATGGCGATGATGATGTCGACGAGGGCCGACAGCACCGCCCCCGTCCCGTTGATCGCGAGGCCCTTCCGCCAGTGGGGCTCCTGGTGGGTGATGTGGTGCTTGGCCATCCCGGCCTGGGACAGCGTGAACGAGGTGAACACCCCGATGGCATAGAGCGGGATGAGCCGGTCGACCTTGGCCCCGGTGGCGATCACGAGGACGACGGCGGTGACGGCCAGGAAGATGATCCCGTTGGAGAACACCAGCCGGTGGCCCCGCTTGGTCAGCTGGCGGGGCATGAAATTGTCGCCGGCGTGGAACGAGGCCAGGCGGGGGAAGTCGGCGAAGCTGGTGTTGGCCGCCAGCACCAGGATGAGCATCGTGCCGGCCTGGAGGGCGTAGAAGAGGCTGTGGCCGACGGCGCCGCCGCCGTAGACGAGCCGGCCGATCTGGGCGATGACCGTCGGGGTGCCCTCGGCGTAGGGGGCCACCTTCATGTGGCCGCCGAGGATGGACAGGCCGAGGAACATGGCGCCGAGGGCGCTGCCCATGATCACCAGCGTGGTGCGGGCGTTCTTCCACTCGGGCTTGCGGAAGGCGGGGACCCCGTTGCTGATGGCCTCCACGCCGGTCACGGCGGCGCCGCCGGAGGCGAAGGCGTGCATCACGACGAACAGCGAGGCGCCCAGCAGCAGGCCGCCGCCGGCGTGGCCGCCGAGGGGCAGCATGCCGGGCTTCGTGGCGAGGTGGGTCGGCAGGGTCCCGGCCACCATCTTCGTCAGGCCGATGCCGAGCAGGACGACCATGTCGACGATGAAGAAGTACGTCGGGATGGCGAAGATCCGGCCCGACTCCTTCACCCCCCGCAGGTTGCCGTAGGCGATGAGGATGATGAAGGCCACCGAGATCGGCACCACGTAGGGCGTGAGCGACGACACGGCCGAGACGAGCGCCGCCGTCCCCGCCGCCACCGACACGGCCACCGTCAGCACGTAGTCGGTGAGGAGGGCGACACCGGCCACCTGGGCGGGGAGGAGCCCGAAGTTGTCGCGGGTGACCATGTAGGCGCCGCCGGCCGTCGGGTAGGCCTTGATCGTCTCCCGGTAGGAGAGGATCAGGAAGCCCAGCACCACCAGCATGGCGATGGTGATCGGCACCACCAGCGAGAAGGCGGCCAGTCCCACGTAGGGAACGAGCACCCGGAGGATCTCCTCGGTGGCGTAGGCCGACGACGACAGGTTGTCCGAGGCGAAGACGGCCAGCGCCGTCGGCTTGCCGAGCCGCTCGTCCTCCAGCTCCTCGGTGTGGAGCGGCTGGCCCAGCAGTCGGCACTTCAGCCGGTAGCGGAGGGCGTCGGGCGGCAGCTCGGAGGGCGACGGCGGGAGCGGCCGGGGGTCACGCCCGGGGCGCCGGGGCGGGCCACCGGCGAGGTCCGGCTCGGGGGAGGGCGCGGTCGTGGTCATCGTGAGACGAGTAGACCGCGACGCCGCGTGAGGGCGTCGTAAGACTTCGGAGCGGGCGCGTCAGGAACGCAACAGGATCTCGCCGGTGTGGGCGGCGTCGACTCCGCAATGGGGACAAGGCTCGTCGTGGAGCCACGACCGCAGCACCCGGGTGCGCTCCTCGTTGAGGGTCACGCGGAAGGCGCCGGTGGCCGGGTCGACGTGGAGGGCGACGAACGGCTCCCAGTCCTCCGGGCCGGCGATGTCGGCCGAGACCGCCCCGGGGAGGCGGCGGAACCGCCGGTGCTCGACGTCGAAGATCCACAGGCTGTGGCAGGAGCGCAGGCAGAGCGTCTGAGCTCCGGCTGATTCCCGCTGGGTGAGGCTCTCGCGCAGCACGCCACCTCCCTTCCGCTGTCGGTGAGAAACCGGCGGACCCACGGTGATCACGACGTGAGCGGGGGATGCGGGTGCCGGGCCGCATGTCGGAACAAAGTCCGGTGCGTGCCTGTACCCCGCCGGTGACGCCGCTAACCCTGAAAAGTCATATCGCCCAAACGGGCAGGAACTGCACGATCCGGCGGTGAATCTGGAAGCAGATGCGAACCATCGGTCGCCCCCGCCGCGGCCGGCGTCGCCTGGTCGCCCTGGCGGCCGCCACGACGGCGCTGGGCAGCGTCCTGTCGATGTCGGCCTCCACCGCCAGTTCCAGCGGACGGGCCGCACGGAGAGGGCGCGCGGCCGCCGGCGGGGCGACGGCCGACGCCGGCTCGCCCGGCACCGGCCTCCTGGCCGCCCCGGGGGCCTGGCTCGTCGGCGCCGACGGCGGCGTCTTCGGCCTCGGCGGCGCTCCGTTCCTCGGCTCGACCGGCGCCCTTCGGCTCAACAGACCGATCGTGGCGGTGGCCGCCACCCCGAGCGGCGCCGGCTACTGGCTGGCGGCGTCGGACGGGGGCGTGTTCGGCTTCGGCGACGCCGCCTTCCACGGATCGACCGGGAGCGTGCACCTGAATCGACCGATCGTGGCCATGGCGTCCGCTCAGTCCGGCCAGGGGTATTGGTTGGCCGCGGCGGACGGAGGCGTCTTCGCCTTCGGCGACGCCCGCTTCTTCGGCTCCACCGGCGACCTCCGGCTCAACCAGCCGATCGTGGCCATGACCCCGACCAGGACCGGCGCCGGCTACTGGCTGACCGCCGCCGACGGTGGGATCTTCAGCTTCGGCGACGCCGCCTTCTCCGGCTCGGCGGCCTCCGACGGGCTGGCGGCCCCGGTGGTGGCTATGGCGGCCACGCCGACCGGCGCCGGCTACTGGCTGACCGCCGCCGAGGGCGCCACCTACGCCTATGGCGACGCCGCCCCGCTCGGCCCGGCCGCCTCGACCGGCCCGGTCGTGGCCGCCGCCGCCTCCCCCACCGGCCACGGCTACTGGGAGTTCACCGCCGCCGGCACCGTCCTGGCCTTCGGTGACGCCCCCGACATCCCCGGCACCGCTTCCAGCAGAGCGCCGCTGGTCGGCGCGGCGATCGTGCCCGGCCAGGCCGCCCCGCCCGCCGCGCCGACCCCGGTCACACCGGCCGGGCCGGTCACCCCGGCCGCTGTCACGCCACCCCCGCCGCCCCCGCCGCCGCCCGGCCCGCCGCCCGACGACGGCGTCTGCGACGGGAAGGTCCCGACCGACACGACGCTCGACGCCCACGGCCAGCCCGGCCCGGCGCTGCTCGACGGCACCCCCAAGGACGACGTCATCATCGGCAGCGCCGGCGACGACATCATCGACGGCGGCGCCGGCAACGACATCATCTGCGGGGGCAGCGGCAACGACGTCATCCGGGGTGGACCGGGCAACGACGCCCTCATCGGCGGCGAGGGCGACGACCGCCTCGACGGCGGCGACGGCAGCGACACGCTGTCGGGCGGGCCGGGGGACGACACCCTGACCGGCGGGCCCGGCGTCGACTTCCTCTACGGCGGGCCCGGCGACGACACGCTGATCGGCAACGACGACACCAGCGCCGACAAGCTCGACGCCGGCGACGGCTTCGACGCCTGCCTGTTCGGCGGCGGCGACGAGCTGATCGACTGCGAGTTCTGAGCACTCGAGGGGCTCGAGGACTCCCCGATTGTCGATCCAGGTGGTGCGACCGGTCGCGGTACCGATGGGAGCAAACCGCTCGTACCGCCGGATCTGCGAGCGGTCTGGAGCCGGCGAACTGCCATCGACGACTCAGCTCTGCTTGAGGGCCCCCTGGCCCTGGTCGATCTCCTCGACGACCTGGCGGTAGCGCACGGCCTTGGCGTCGAGCTCCTCCAGGAACCCGGCGATGCGCGACACCTTCTGGCGGACCTGCTCCCGGAGGCGGTCGTTGATCTCGATGGCCTCGGCCAGCAGCTCCCGGCGCCGGCGCGACGTCGGCTTGCCGGAGCGGAACTCGCCCCGGATGCGCTCCAGAGCGTCCTCCGCCGAGAGGATCTGGCCGATCTCGTCGAGGTTGAAGCCCATCAGTTGCTGCAGTTCCCGGATCCGGGCGATGCGGGCCAGGTCGCTCTCGGCGTAGCGCCGGGCTCCGCCCATCGAATGGGCCGACGGGCGGTGCAGCCGGAGTTCCTCGTAGTACCGCAGCGTCCGCGGGGTGACCCCGGCGGCCGAGGCCGCCTGGCCGATCGTGAGGAGGCGTTCGGCGGGGGGGGTCACGCCGGGATCCACTCCTCGGGATGGGGCGAGGCGTCGGGGTCGGCGTCCTCGGCGGTCGGGGCGCCGAACGGGCCGACACCGCCGTCACCGCCGCCTTCGCCGGTTTCGTCGTCCTCCGTATGGACGTAGTGGCCCCCCCGCAGCCACGAGGCCGCCGCGGCGATGAGGCACATGAGCAGGGAGGCCGTGAACACGATGGCCAGGCCGTGCTTGAACGGGGACGAGATCAGCTGGGGGAAGAACGTCTTGCCGGTCAGGTAGGCGGCCTTGTCGGGCGGGAGGGCCGAGAGCACCTTGTCGCCCAGCAGCGTGTGCATCGGGTTGTAGCCGAGGAAGGCGGCGAAGAGGCTGCCGACCGGGGGCAGATGGGCCAGCTGGGTGGCGGTGGCCGCCGGCACGCCGTTGGCCGTCAGGCCGGTCTCCATCGTGGCGGGCAGCGACGACGCCAGGCCGGCGATCATCAGCGAGAAGAACAGGCCGATCGACAGCACCATCCCGCTGTTCTGGAACGTGGCCCGCATCCCCGAGGCCGCCCCCCGCTGGCGGGCGGGGACGGCGTTCATGATCGCCGTCGTGTTGGGGGCGGCGAAGAGCCCGGAGCCGATGCCGTTGACCAGCAGCAGGATCAGGAAGGCGGAGTAGGCGAAGTTGACCGGCAGCGCCATCAGCAACCCGAAGCTGATGGCGGCGATGATCATGCCGCCGGTGGCGAACCCTCGGGCGCCGTATCGGTCGGACAGCCAGCCCGACAGCGGCCCGGCGATGAGGAATCCCACGGTGAGCGGGAGCATGTAGATGCCGGCCCACAGGGGGGTGCTCTCGAAGGAGTAGCCGTGGAGCGGCAGCCAGATGCCCTGCAGCCAGATGATCAGCATGAACTGCAGGCCGCCGCGGCCGATCGAGGCCAGCAGGCCGGCGCCGTTGCCGGCGGTGAAGGCCCGGATGCGGAACAGTGAGAGGTCGAACATCGGGAACTCGACCCGGGTCTCGATCCAGGTGAAAAGGGCCAGGAGCACGACGCCGCCGGCGATGGTGGAGACGACCAGCGGGCTCGTCCAGCCCATGGTGTGGCCGCCGTAGGGCTGGATGCCGTAGGTGATGCCGACCAGCACCGAGATCAGGCCGGCGGCGAAGGTGACGTTGCCCCACCAGTCCACCCTGGCCACGGCCTTCTGGCCGATCTCCCGCAGCTTGGCGTAGGCCCAGATCGTGCCGAAGACGCCGAAGGGGACGTTGACCCAGAACACCAGCCGCCAGTGGACGTCGGCCAACAGTCCGCCGGCCACCAGCCCGATGAACGACCCGGCCATGGCGGCGATCATGTTGATCCCCATGGCCATGCCCCGCTCGGCCACCGGGAAGGCATCGGTCAGGATGGCGGTGGAGTTGGCCATCAGCAACGCCCCGCCGATGCCCTGCACCACCCGGAGGATGATCAGCTCCATGGCTCCGGCGCCGCCGGTGTTCGGTGTGAGCGACAGGGCGATCGAGCCCAGCGTGAAGATGGCGAAGCCGGCGTTGTACATCTTCACCCGGCCGAACATGTCACCGATCCGGCCGAAGGTGACCACCAGGACGGCCGTGACCACCAGGTACCCCATGAGGATCCACAGCAGGTAGCCGATGTTCGACGGGAGGAGGGGGTCGAGCTTGATCCCCCGGAAGATCGCCGGCAGCGAGATGATCACGATCGAGCTGTCGAGCGTGGCCATGAACACGCCGAGGGTCGTGTTGGACAGCGCTGTCCACTTGTACCGGTCGGACCGGTGGGCCTCCTGGGCCACGTCTTGCATTCCGCCGCCTCCGAGAAGTTGACGTTCACGTCAAGATCATTCCTTACGTGCACGTCAAGGTTAGCCGACCTAACGAAAATGGCTAACATTCGGAACGGGGCAAATATGCCCGAACCTGCCGGATCGGTCAGCGGCGGCGGCGGCGTTTGACGGTGCGGGTGGGGCGGCCCGGGCGTCCGGCGTGGGCCACCCGGGACCGCCGCAGGGCCGTCGGGAGGACGTAGCCGAGCAGGAGGACGACGGCCACGACCACCAGCACGATCCCCAGGGTCCGCTTGGTCCCGCTGCTCTTGTTGGGATTGGTGAACTCGGGCAGGGCCGTGTCGACCAGGTAGTACCCCGGCGTGTTGTAGGCCGAGCCGACCGTGTTGGGGTCGCCCAGCGTATGGGTGGGGAGCTCGTCCCACTGCTTCCCGTCGGCCGAGAACAGCATCTTGTCGGCCTCATCGGGCACGACCATCACGACGTTCCCCGAGTTGACCGTCCGGGTGACCGGCGCCCCGGACGGCTGGTAGGTCATGTCGACCCGGTAGGCGTTGCCGTCGGGCCGCTTGCCGGCCGGCGGCTTGGCGAACTTCTTCGGGTCGAGCGGCGTGAACGTCGCCCGGACGACGTTGTCGCCGGCGTGGCTCGGCAGCGCTCCGGCCGGCAGGGTGAGGATGACCTGGGCGTCGGGGCTGTTGACGCCGATCAGCGGCGACACGCCGTTCTCGAACGTGATGTCGGTGTGGCCGGCCGTCGGCTTCACGTTGGTGCTGCCGACGTACCACGGCGGCTTCACCCACCGGTACGGCGTGGTGACGCCGGCGCCGTCGAACAGCGGCCGGACGGGGTGGCCGGTGGTCAGGCTGGTGGCGAGGACGACGGCGACGTAGAGGCCGGCCAGGGCGCCGCCGGCCCGCAGCCCCCGCCGGCGGCCGGGGGTGGTCACAAGACCACCAGCAGATTGGCCAGGACGTGGGTGACGGCCGGGACGGCCCAGGAGCCGGTGGCCCGGCGCTGCCAGCCGAGGAGCAGGCCGGCGGCGAGGTCGAGGGGCAGCACCCAGGCACCGTAGACGGTCACGTGGACGGCGGCGAAGAGGACCGACGACCCGAGGAGCGCCGCCGTCGGGCCGCCGGCCAGGAGGGCGCCGTAGACGAGGCGGCGGAAGAACGCCTCCTCCGCCACCGCCGCCAGGGAGTTGATCGCCACCACGAACGGAGTGGCCGCCGGCACCGCCGGTGACCCCGTGGTCAACACCCGCCCGAGGGCGAAGGCGCCGATCCCGAGCAGCAGCACGGGCAGGGCCCGCTGCTGCGGCCCGTCGTCGGCGCCGCCGGGCCAGAGGACGCCGACGGCCAACAGCCCGACGAACAGCGCCGTGAGGACGGGACCGGGTCCGCCGAGGCCGACGAGCAGCGGCCGGGCCGTGAGGAGGCCGCACCCGAGGGCCACGACGGCGACCGAGGCCCCATGGACGGAAAGCGGGGGGGCCTGGGGCGGCAGAGCCCCCCCAGAGGCGGCCGGGAGATCCGCCGTGCGGGAGCTCACTTGACGGTGAAGAGGACGGCGGCGGTGACCCGGTTGCTGAACGGGATGTGGTCGGTGGCCACGTAGTCCACCTGGACGGAGTGCGGCCCCGGTGTCAGCCCCTTGAGGACCTGCGTGTCGCTGTAGGCCATGGCCACGATCTGGCCGTCCAGCGAGACGTGGATGTGGCCTTCGGTCGGCACGATCGGGGGCCCCTGGCGCTCGACCTCCTTGGCCCCGAACAGCTTCACCTGCACGGTGACGTCGGGGCCGGTCTCCTGGTTCGGCGTGGGCTCGAGGACCTGGATGCGGGCGTCGGTCGCCGGCCGGTTCGGCGGCTTCGGGGTGGCCGAGCTGTCCTTCTTGCAGCCAGCGAGGGCGGTGAGCGCCACCAGCAGGACGGAGGCCAGGACCGCGGCGCGCCGGGGCCGGCCCGGGATGCGTCTCATGCCCGAACGATACGGCGCGCTCACCAGTCCTGGGCCGCACCGGCCGCCCCGCCGCCGCCGGCCGGCGGCTTGGGCGACCGCTTCCTGGCGCCGGCGGCCAGGGCGCCGGCGGCCACGAGGAGGGCCACGATGGCGAGGGCCAGGGCGGCCTTGGCCGTGCCGTCGCTCCCGCCTTGGCTCGAGCCGCTGCTGTTCGTCGACCCCGACTGCGCCGTCGAGGGCGCGGCGGCGCCGGTGGTCACGGTGGCCGAGGCCGTCGGGGGCGCGCCGGTCGTAGCGGCCGCCCCGGGAGCGGTGGCCGTGACGTCGACCTCGACGTCGTCGGTCTTCCCATCGGCGAAGCCGAGCGTGACCTTGTAGGGCAGCGTGCCGGGCTGGTCAGCCCCCTCGATCTCGAAGCCCCAGTTGTCGAAGGTATCGGGCTTCACCGCTCCGCCCGTCCACGTGATGGTGTCGTCGGTGCGGTTCACCGACCAGCCCGCCGGCGAGCGGGTCGTCCCGCCGAAGGGCAGGCCAGGCGGGGCGTGGACGACGATCTTGACCAGGTTGACCTCCTCCTCGTTGGCCGCGCTGAGGCTGAAGTAGGTCGGCTGGCCCGTGACGAACGTCTTGGGATTGATTTCCTCGTGGGCGAAGGCCGGCGCCGCCAGCCCCGAGACACAGGCCACGACGGTGGCGGCGACGACGACGGCGGATCGCATGCGCATCGGAGGAACCTCCTGCGGGTCAGCCGCCGGCCCCGGACCCGGGGCGGAGCTTGAACTGGAACGTGGTCGAGAGCGGGGGCGACAGCTTGGGGGCGGTCACGACGAGGCGGTGCGGGCCGGCCGGCACGTCGGTGTCGCCGACGAAGTGCCCGGCCGAGATGAGCCGCATGGCCAGCGGCGGCGCCGAGTCGAGGGTGGCGGTGATGTCCGCCACCTCGGCGGCGGCGAGGCCATTGGGGTTCACGAACGTGAGGTGGATCTCGTTGGCGCCCGGAGTGCTGGGGTCGAGGAACAGCTGCACGGTGTAGCCGCCGGTCCGCTGCTCCTGGTTGACCGGCCCGTTGGCGAGGAGCGCCAGCGACCGCCCGGGCACGAGGGCGACGAGGGCCGAGGCGAAGCCGACGACGGCGGCGAGCACGACGAGCTCGGCGCTCGTCGAGCGACGGAAGGACCGCCCGGGGCCGGCGGCCCCCTCGGCGCCGGCCCGGTCGGCGGCGGCCAGCCGCCGGGGCACGCCCCACAGGTGCCAGGCCCCGAAGGCCAACGCCACCGCCAGCAGGATGATCTTGGTCGACAGCACCCGCCCGTAGGTGGTGTCCCACAGGTCCGACACCGAGGCGAGGTCGAGGAGGGCGTTGATCACGCCGGTGGCCACGAGGACGGCGACGGCGATCAGCGCCAGCCGGCTGAACCGGGGCACGAGCCGGCCGAGGAGCCGGTTGCGGTCCTCGGGGGCGACCGCCGACCAGGCCGAGGCGCCGAGCAGGACGAGGGCGGCCAGGCCGCCGACCCAGACCGAGACGGCCAGGAGGTGGAGAGCCACCGACGGGACACCGAGCCGGGGATGGCCCTCGGTGGTGGCATGGCCGATGTCGGCCACCGACAGGGCCAGCCCGGCGGCGGAGGCGGCCATCACGGACAGCCAGGTCTGGGGCCGGGCGCCGAAGAGCCCGCTCCTCCGGGTCAGCCCGCCGACGGGCAGCCCGGTGACGAGGATGAACCCGAGCCCGGCCAGCCAGGAGCGCCCGAAGCCGGTCTTGAGCACGTCGCGCAGCACGCTCGCCTTGGCCGACCCGGCCAGGCCCAGGCCGGAGATCGACGCCGCCTCGAACCACAGCGTCAGCAGCCAGGCGACCAGCAGCACCGCCCAGGCCCAGGGCAGGGCCCGGTTGAACCGGCGGCGGAAGCGCTCAGCGGCGGCGGAATCGGCCAGGCCGGCGTCGCGCAGGGCCGGCGTCCACACGAAGCGGCGCACGACCACGAAGCCGATCACGGCCAGCAGGGCGGCGAACCAGGTGAAGCGGACGGCGCCGTACCCCCAGCCGACGACCCGCCCGGCCCCGGTGTCGCCCTTGATGGCCACCGGGGAGATCGTCGAGGGCGCTCCGACGTAGAACTGGAAGCCGCCGTGGACGGGGTGGCCGTCGGCCGAGACGACCCGCCAGGTGACCGTGTACGTCCCGCCCGGGAGGGTGGCCGGGACCACGACGTCGCGCCGTCCGTTGGCCGTCTCGATCTTCCCCTTGTCGACGCGCTTGCCGTCGACGTCGAAGACCCGGACCGCCCCGAAGGCCACCTCGACCGCCTCGGAGAACTCGAGCTTCACCTCGGTGGGCGGCGCCTTGACCGTCGTCTGGGGGGACGGGTCGGTGCGCAACAGCACGGCGTGGGCCGCGGCCGGGCCGGCCGTCGTGACAACGAAGGCCAGCGCCAGTGCGGCGCCGGCCAGAGCCCGGGCGACGCCGGGGCGGAGCGGGGGGCGCACGGGGAGATTGTGGCAGCCGTGCTCACCGGGGAGGCTTCAGGCCGGGGAATTCCCGAAGCCTCCCGGTTCGCAGCGGTGTCTCAGCCCGCCCGGCGGGTGAGCACGGCCCGGGTGGCCAGGGTGGTTCCGCCGGCCAGGATCAGCAGCGTTCCCAGCCGGACCAGCGGGAGGACCTCGGCTCCCGTCCGGGGGAGGGTGGGCCGGACGAGGACGGCGGGCGAGATCTCGACGTCGGGCGGGGCGGGGGCCGCCACCGGTGCGGCGGTCTCGACCGGAGCCGCCGGCGCCTCGGCGGGCGAGCCGGCCGGCTGCAGCGGCGCAGGAACGCCACCGGTCGGCGGCGTGGCCGCCTGGGTCGTCCCCTCGACGGATGATCCGCCGGGCACTCCGCGGCCGGCCACGGAGAAGCAGACGGTGTTGCTCTTCTGGACCACGAGGTCGCCCCCGTCGACCAGGCGCCCCGAGAGGCGGACCCGGTCGCAGACCTGGCGCTGCGCCCCGGCGGGCACCGTGAAGCGGTAGCGGTAGAGGCCGTCGTTGTCGGTCGGCTTCTCCTGGCTGCTGTGGCCGTAATCGATCGTGCCGTCGACCATCAGGCAGTCGAGCACCTTGTGGAGGACCGGTTTCGGCCAGTCGGACGTGTTCCAGGTGGCGGTCACGTCGACGCCGTCGCCGGGGTGGACCACGGCGCCGGGGGCCGGGTCGGTGGCCACGGCCAGGCTGCCGGGCGGGTTGCCGTGGTAGAGGCTGCCGCAGGCGGCGGCGTTGGGCGTGTCCGCCCAGGCGGTCGGGGTCAGGGCGACGACGACGGGCACGATGACGGCCGTGCCGGCGGCGACGGCGCACAGGGCGCGACGAGCAGAGAGCAAGCGGGGCATGGGGGTCTCCAGGGGAGCGGTGAGCGTGGGCGCCGGGTCCGCCGGTGCGGTGCGGGCTCCGGGAGCTCCCCGCCGCTCGAACGTCCGACTTGCCAGGGATTCGGGCTGCCCAAGCGGTTCGTCACGAAATGATCGATCCGCCCCGCAAAGTGCAACACGACCGCAATGAACCCCGGCCCCGCCTCACCCGCCGCTGGGCGCGCCGGAGCGGCGTTCCTGGCGCTCAGGGGTAGACGCCGGGAACGCCGCTGGCTCGGGACCGGGCACGGAACCGGCCCCGCTTACTTTCCTTACGGCTGCGTGCCCGCTCCGGGGTCGGAGGGGGGCATCGTCGTCGTGGTCGTCGTCGTGCTGCTGGTGGTCGTGCTCGTCGTGGTCGACCCGGGATCGCCGCCGGCGGGATCGCCGCTGGCGGGAGCGGTGGTCGTCGTGGTCGTGGGCGCCGCGGTCGTCGCCGTGGT
>JAICYE010000317.1 GCA_025934385.1 Acidimicrobiia bacterium
GCGAAGAACGGCGTGTCGACGGCCCCCGGGGTCACCAGCGACACGCCCACGCCGCGGCCGGCCAGCTCGGCCCGCAGCGAATCGGCGAAGGCGGCGAGGCCGGCTTTGGTGGCGGCGTACACCGCTTCGTCGGGGACGCCGACCCGACCGGCGATCGAGCCGATCAGCACGACGTGACCCCGGCGCCGTTGCAGCATTGCCGGCAGCGCCGCCCGGCTGAGGCGGACCGGCGCCATCAGGTTGAGCGCCACCAGCCGCTCGGCCTCGGCCATGTCCATGCGCCGGAACGGGCCGGCCCAGCCGGCGCCGGCGCCGGCCACCACGACATCGACGCCGCCCAGCGCGGCGGCGGCGTCCTCGACGGCGGCCTCGGCCAGGCCCGGCCGGGTGAGATCGCCGGTCAGCACCGCCGCAACCTGCTCCCCGCCGGCGTCGTGGGAGGCCGCGGCGGCCAGCTCCGTCAGCGCGTCGCGGTCCCGGCCGTGGACGGCCAGTCGCGCCCCGGAGGCCGCCAGCCGTCGGGCCACGGCCCGACCGATGCCGCTCGACGCGCCGGTGACGAGGCAGCGGGTGTCGGCCAGCTCCACCGTCTCAGCGCCCGAGCGCCGCTCGCACCATCTGGCGGGGGGAACGCGTGGTGGCCAGGACCGCCGACGGTTCGTAGCCGCAGTGGGCCATGCAGTTGTCGCAGCGGGGATCGCGGCCCCGGCCGTAGCGGGACCAGTCCGTCGTCTCGATCAGCTCCTGGTAGCTCGACACGTAGCCGTCGGCCATGAGGTAGCAGGGCCGCTGCCAGCCGAGCACCGAATAGCTGGGGATGGCCCAGGCGGTGCAGGCGAAGTCGGCCCGGCCCTCAAGGAAGTCGAGGTAGAGGGGCGTGTGGTTGAGTCGCCACCGCCGCCGCCGTCCGTCGGCGAAGGCGGCCCGGAACAGCCGCCGGGTCTCGCCCACCCCCGGGAAGTGCTCCTGGTCGGGGGCCTTCTCGTAGGCGTAGGCGGGGGAGATCATCATCGAGTCGACGGCGAGGTCGTCGTTCAAGAAGTCGAGCACCTCCCGGACGGTGCGGGGCGAGTCCGTCGAGAACACCGTGGTGTTGGTCGTCACCCGGAACCCGGCGGCCTTGGCCGCCCGGATGGCCGCCACCGCCTCGTCGAATACGCCCTGTCGGCACACCGAGGCGTCGTGGCGGTCGCGCAGCCCGTCCACGTGGACGGCAAAGGCGAAGTACGGCGATGGCGTGAACCGGTCGAGGCGCCGGCGCAGGAGCAGCCCATTGCTGCAGAGGTAGACGAAGCGCTTCCGGGTGACGAGGGCGTTGACCATCTCGCCGATCTCGGGATGCAGCAACGGTTCGCCGCCGGCAATCGACACCATCGGCGCGCCGCACTCCTCGACCGCCGCCACCGCCTCGTCGACCGAGACCCGCCGGCGCAGGATCTCGGTCGGTTGCTGGATCTTGCCGCAGCCGGCGCAGGCCAGGTTGCAGGCGAAGAGCGGTTCGAGCTCGAGGAGCAGGGGGAAGTAGCGGCGGTGGGCGATCCGCTGCCGCAGCAGGTAGCCCCCGAGGCGGATGCTCTGGCGGACGGGCACCGGCATGTCAGCGCACCTCCCGGTAGCGGCCGAGGGCCATGAGCGGGAACACCAGCCGGTAGAGGTGGTAGTTGATCGAGAAGTCGCCGGGGAAGCCCGTCCCGGTGAACCACGGCTCGTCCCACGTCCCGTCGGCCCGCTGATGGTCGACCAGCCAATCCACGCCGCCGGCGGTGGTGGCGGCGTCGTGCTCGCCGGCGGCGAGGAGCGCCAGCAGCGCCCAGGCGGTCTGCGACGGCGTCGACGGCCCCCGCCCCCGCCAGGCCGGATCGGTGTAGGAGCGGATGTCCTCGCCCCAGCCGCCGTCGGCGTTGCGGTGGTCGACCAGCCACTGCACCGCTCGGCGGACGGGCGGGGACGATGGCGCCACGCCGGCGGCGACGAGGGCCGGGACGGCGGCGCCGGTGCCGTAGACGTAGTTCACGCCCCAGCGGCCGAACCACGACCCGTCGTGCTCCTGCCGGGCCAGCAGCCAGGCGACCCCCCGGCGCAGCCGGTCGGGGTCGGCGTCGGGGGCGGCGGCCAGCATCTCGACGGCGTGGGCGGTGACGTCGGCGCTGGGCGGGTCGATGACCTCGCCGAAGTCGCAGAACGGCAGCGCGGTGCACAGCCGGCGGGTGTTGTCGGCGTCGAACGCCGCCCAGCCGCCGTCCCCGCACTGCATCGCTTCGACCCAGCGGCGGGCCCGGGCGCCGGCGCCGGCGATGGTCCCGGCCAGCGCGGCATCGCCCGGGACGGTCCGCTCCAATGCCAGCAGCACCTCGGCGGTGTCGTCGACGTCGGGATAGTTCACGTTGGCGAACTCGAAGGCCCAGCCCCCCGGCGCCGCGCCCGGCCGGTGGATGCTCCAGTCGCCGCCGACCCGCACCTCCTGCGTCAGCAACCAGTCGGCGGCCCGGCGGACGGCGTCATGGTCGGCGGGCAGCCCGGCGTCGGTCAGCGCCACCACGGCCAGCGCCGTATCCCACACCGGTGACTGGCACGCCTCGAGGCGGCGCTGCCCGTTCTCCTCGATCGTGAACCGCTCGAGCCCCTCGAGGCCCGCCCGCATGACCGGGTGGTCGAGCGGATAGCCGAGGACCCGCAGCGCCAGCAGTGACCACACCCAGGGCGGCTGGATCCCGCCCCACGAACCATCCGCCTCCTGGCGGTCGAGGATCCAGCGTTCGGCCGCCTGCAGCGCCCGGGCCCGCAACGGTCCCAACGGGTGCCGCGACCAGAGATGCAGCATCCGGTCGAAGGCCGCCCACCGGCCGGCCGAAGACCAGGGCCGCCACGGCGACGGGCGCTGTGCCACCCTCTGATGGGCCGGCCCCCGATGCGGGGGGTCGGGGTCGAGCTCGTCGAGGCGGATCGGCAGCGGCCACACCGGCCGTCGGCTCGCCACCACGCTGATGGCCACGATCGTCTGGCGGGCCCAGCAGGCGAAGTCGTAGATGTTGAGCGGCACGGCCCGCGGCAGCAGGACCACTTCAGGCGGGACGGCCGGGACGTCGGTCCACGGCCACAGCCCGCCGGCCGCCAGCCACAGCCGGGTGAAGACGCGACTGGCGGTGACGCCGCCGCCGGCCCGGACGAAGGCCGCCGCTTGGGCCATGTGGGCGGCGTCGGGCGGGTCGCCGGCCAGCCGCAGCGCGGCGTAGGCCTCCACCGTGGTCGACAGGTCGCCGGGACCGCCGTAGAACGTGGCCCAGGTGCCGTCGTCCCGTTGCCGGGAACGGATCCAGGCCGCCACCCGGCCGATGATTCCGTCGTCAGCGACCCCGTCGTCGGCGATGCCGAGGAAGGAGCGGAGGAACAGGTCTTCGGCGTCCATGGTGACGTTGGTCTCGAGCTCCCCCTTCCACCACCCGTCGGGGCTCTGGAGCGAGAGGAGATGATCGCGGGCCCGGACCACGGCGCCGTCGACCGCCGGCGGTGACGAAGGACGAGCCGGCGGCGCGGCCCGGATGGTGCCGAGCACCGCCGCCATCAGTGGTCCCGCCCGAGCAGGAACTCGGTGAGGTCCCGCAGGTCGCTGACGGCCACGGCGGCGTCGCCGCCGGCTGGGACCTCGTCGAGGGCGGCGTGGGCCCGTTCGCTGCAGCCGGCGGCGAGCTCGGCGGTCGCCTCCCGGCCGCCGCAGGCCTCGATCAGCGCCGCCGCCCGGGAGAAATCGGCCTCGGTGCACAGGCCGGTACGGAGCAGCGCCCGCAGCTCGACGGCGGCGCCTCCTCCGAGGCTCAGGGCGGCCGTGATCGGCAGCGTCTTCTTCCCCTGGCGCAGATCGCTCCACA